>CAYXDZ010000036.1:8990-16204 GCA_964463815.1 uncultured Verrucomicrobiota bacterium
GGCGCGGCGGTCATTGTCGTAACCCGGTTTGGCCACCGGTGCCGCCTCGGCGGCGGTCTTGTCGAGATAGTACTGATAGCCACCCGGAAACGGCCGCAGCCGGCCGTCGCGGACCTCGATGACGTGGTTCGCGATGTGCCGGATGAAATGCACGTCGTGGCTGATAAAGATCAACGTGCCGGAATACTGCTGGAGCGCCTCAATCAGTGAATCAATGCTTGGGATGTCGAGATGCGTGGTCGGCTCATCCATCAGCAGCAGGTTGGGCGGATCGATCAACAGCTTCGCCAGCGCCAGCCGGCTCTTTTCCCCGCCGCTCAACACCCGCACCGGCTTGAACACATCGTCGCCGCTGAAAAGGAAGCTGCCGAGCAGCGTGCGGACATTCTCTTCGGTGAAACCCGTCGGCCGCGACACGCCCAACGCTTCCGCCAGCACCGTCGCGTTCAGGTCCATCGTGTCGGCACGATATTGTGAGAAGTAGCCGGCACGCACGTTGTGGCCCAGCTTGCGTTCGCCGCCTTGCAGCGGGACCGCCTCCGCCAGCAGCTTGAGCAGCGTGGATTTGCCCGCGCCGTTGGGGCCGACCAGCACGATCCGCTGGCCCCGCTCGGCTTCAAACTCCATGCCCGCGTAAACCACGTTTGGTCCGTAGGCGTGATGAATGTCCTTCAACGAGATGACCCGCTGGCCGCTCCGCTCCGGCTGCGGAAACTTGATCTTCACCTTGCGCCGGTCCTCGTCGGGCAGTTCGATCTTCTCCATGCGATCGATCTGCTTGAGCTTCGCCTGTGCCTGCGACGCCTTCGAAGCCTTCGCGCCGAAGCGGTCGGCAAACGTCTGGAGGCGGTCGATCTCGCGCTGTTGATTCTTGTAGGCGGCCTGCAACTGCTGCTCGTTCGCCTCGCGCTGGGTGAGGAAGGAATCGTAATTGCCCGTGTAACGGTACACCCGGCCGGCCCGGATCTCCAGCACGCCGGTGATGAGCTGGTTTAGAAAATCGCGGTCATGGGAAATCATCAGGATGCCGCCGGAATAACCCTTTAGGTATTCGCGAAACCAGTTCAGCGAAAACAAATCCAGATGGTTCGTCGGCTCGTCCAGCATCAACAGGTCGGGTTGCTGCACCAACAGGCGTGCGAGATGCGCCCGCATCACCCAGCCGCCGCTCAGTTGTTTCGTGGGCCGGTCGAAGTCCTTCACCCGGAAGGCCAGCCCCGCGAGGATCGTTTTGGCCCGCGCTTCGAGTTCAAAGCCGTTCAACTCGGCGTAGCGTGTGTGCGGATCGAAGTGCTTGTCCGGATGCTCCTCGAAGAACTTCTCCGGATCCTTGATCCATTCGCGGGCCTCGCACATTTCCGGCGACACGGCCAGCGCGAGGTCCAGCACCGTCTCGTCGCCGACCGGCGCGCTTTCCTGCGGCAGGAAGCCCAGGGTGGCGTTGCGTTCGCGCATGATCTGACCGGCGTCCGCCTCTTCCTCGCCGAGGATCACGCGAAACAGCGTGGATTTGCCCGCGCCGTTGGGGCCCACGAGCCCGATGCGGTCACCGCGATTGATCTGCGTGGTGACATCCGCGAACAGCGTGCGGCCACCATAGGCCTTGGTAATGCCCGACAAAGTAAACATGGGCGCGGATAGTGGTAAGATTGCCTTCGGGGGGCAAGAACTGTGCGCGGGAAGCCCGCGGCGGTCGGGCAGAAAAAGATTGTCGAAACTTCCGGCCGCCTTCGGTACGCTCTCCCCCATGAATCCTGTGAACCGCTTCTTCCTGGTCGCCGCTGTCTGTCTGGCCGCCATCCAATCCGCGTTCGCCGCCCCGTTGCCGGCACCCGCCAAAGGTGAAACCATCGTCTTCCTTGGCAACGGCCTGCCCGAGCGCGAACAAAACTACGGCCGCTGGGAAACTGAGTTCCACCAGCGGTTCCCCGAGGCCAACCTCGTGATCCGAAACATGGGCTACCAGGGCGACACCCCCGCATTCCGACCACGCCCGGGGCAGCCGGATCAATGGGCTTTTCCGGGCGCGGAAGAGTTCCGACCCGAGTTCAAAATGCACTTTGGCAAGGGGCACTACGACAAGCCGGACGACTGGCTGAAACTGGTGAAGGCGGACACCATCATTGCGTTCTTCGGCTTCAACGAGTCTTTCGACGGTCCCGACCATGTGGACCGCTTTCGCGCGGAGTTGACGGCCTTCGTCAAACACACGCTCGGCCAGCAATACAACGGCAGGTCCGCGCCCAAGCTCGTGCTCGTATCACCCATCGCCTTCGAAGATCGCTCGAAGGACTACGACCTCCCGAAGGGCGACGCGGAGAATGAAAACCTCGCGCTTTACACCGAGGCGGTTCGGACCGTGGCCGGGGCGAACAGCCTCACCTTCGTGGATCTGTTCAGCGCCTCGAAGCGCCTTTATTCGCGGACCCGCAAGCCGCTCACGGTGAACGGCAGTCATTTGAACGACGATGGCTACGCCGCCACGGCCGAGGCATTGGTTGAAGGCATCTACGGTCGTGGCCGGCATCGCGCCCAGGCGAAGGATGACCTGCTGCATGCCGCCGTGCAGGAGAAGATTTGGATGTGGTTCAATGACTACCGGATGCTCAACGGCGTTCACGTCCATGGTCAACGTTACCGGCCCTACGGCAATGTGAATTACCCGGAGGAGATCGAGAAGATCCGCCAGATGACGGCGTTGCGGGATCAAAAGATTTGGGACATCGCGCAGGGGAAGACCACGGACCTCACGGTGGATGATTCCACAACCCGCCCGCTGACGCCCATTGAAACGAATTTCAAGCGGGAGATCACCTATCTCGACGAGCAGGAGGCGCTGAAAAAGTTCACCCTTCTGCCCGGTTACGAGATCAATCTGTTTGCCTCGGAGCGCGAGTTTCCCGATATGCGCAATCCGGTGCAGATGTCTTTCGACAACAAGGGTCGCCTCTGGGTGTCCGTGCTGCACAGCTATCCGCACTACGTTCCCGGCGGCACGCGGCCCAACGACAAGATTCTGATTCTCGAAGACACCAACGGCGACGGCCGCGCGGACAAGCAGACGGTCTTTGTGGACGGCATCTCGCTGCCCATCGGCTTCGAACTCGCGCCCGAGGGAGTCTATGTTTCCGAGGAGCCCAACCTGATCCTGCTCAAGGACCACAACGGCGACGATCGCGCCGACGAAAAAATCATATTGCTCGGCGGCTTCGACACGCACGACACGCATCACGCGATCTCGGCCTACACGGCGGACGCCTCGGGCGCTTTCTACCTCAGCGAGGGGCGTTTCCTGCACTCGCAAGTGGAGACGCCCTACGGCCCGCAACGCTGCAACGACGGCGGTGTTTGGCGCTTCGATCCGAAGAGCTGGCGGCTCGAACGCTATTCACAGGCCGACTACAACAACCCGTGGGCGGTTGCGTTTGATGAGTGGGAACAGGGTTACATCTCGGACGCGTCGAGCGGCGATAATTTTTGGGCGTTGCCGGTGTCGGCCAAGATGCCGTACGGGATCGAGATTCCGAAGGTGGACCAGTTCGCGCCGCGCCGCGCCCGGCCGACTTCCGGTTCGGAGTTCGTCTCCTCCCGCCACTTCCCTGACGACGTGCAGGGGCACTTCATGATCTGCAACAGCATCGGCTTCCTTGGCATCAGCTATCACGATGTCTGGGAGGAGGGTTCCGGCTTCCACGGAAAAGTGGTCGGCGACCTGTTGTCATCTTCCGATCCGAACTTCCGTCCGGTCGATCTGGAAACGGCCCCAGACGGCTCGCTCTACGTCGTGGACTGGCATAATGCGCTGATCGGCCACATGCAGCACAGCGCCCGCGATCCGAACCGAGACACCGCGCACGGCCGCATCTATCGCATCACCTATCCCTCGCGTCCGCTGGTGGTGCCGCCGAAGGTGGCTGGGGCGGGCATCCCGCAGTTGCTGGAGAACTTGAAGGAACCCGAATACCGCACCCGCTATCGCACGCGCCGCGAACTGCGTGGACATCCGGCGAACAAGGTCATCCCCGCCGTGAAGAAGTGGGCCGCCGCGCTCGACCAGAGCGATCCCAATTATGAACGTTACCTCTGCGAGGCGCTGTGGGTGACGTGGGCCCAGAACCAGGTCGATCGCGAGCTGTTGCTGAAGTGCTTTTCGGCCCGCAGCCACCAGGCCCGGGCGGCGGCGATTCATGTTCTGCGCTACGCGTATCGCCAGCTTCCCGAGAGCACCGCGCTGTTCCTCCAGGCGGCTAATGACCCGCATCCGCGCGTCCGCCTCGAAGCCATCGTCGCCGCGTCCTGGCTCGACAACCCCGCTGGAGCCCGCATCGCGTTGGAGGCCGTGCGCCAGCCCTTCGACCGCTGGATGGGGCCGGTCTTTGATTTGATCATGAAGCAGACGCTTGCGGACGACGTGCAGGCGTTGGAGAAATCCGGCTCACTGGCGGCCATCAAGCAGGCCAACCCGCGCGCCGCCGATTACCTCGCCGGCAAGCTGGACCTCGCGAAGATCGCACCCACCGAGGAGAACAAACCACAGGGCCCGACCCGCAAGCTGACGGAGACCGAGCAGCAGGCTTACGAACTTGGGCGCGAGATTTACAGCCGCGACGGTCACTGCGTCTCGTGCCATCAACCCAATGGGGCCGGCCTGCCCAACATTTACCCGCCCCTCACCGCACGGAACAACCCGTGGATCACCGACAACGACGAGCGCCTGATCAAGATTGTGCTCAAAGGCCTGTGGGGTCCGATGGAATTGGCCGGCCAGCAGTTCGATCCCGGCAAGGGCGTGCCGCCGATGCCCGGCTTCGGTCCCGTGCTCAAAGATGACGAGATCGCCGCCGTGATCAACTACGTCCGGCAATCCTTCGGCAATGACCTGCCGTTCATTGCACCCGCCATGGTGAGGTCGGTACGTGCGAAGACGGAGAACCGCCGCGACTTCTACCTGGTCGAGGACATCATGAAAGAACACCCGATTCCCGGCTGGCAGGAATGGCAGAAGGCGGCGAGCAAGGTGGAGTCATTTGAATGAGCGCACTTGGCTTTCACGGTCTACTCCTCTGCTTAGGGTTCGCCGGCCACTTGTCTGGTGCCGCTATCACAAACGAGTTCAGTGCTGTTGGCGAGTGGTCAGTTGAGACGAATGGATTACGTGGGCGACTCCTATTCACGGAACGGCCAACCTCCGTGGCTGGTCTGAGAGACGGGTTTCTGTATGTGGAACTGAAGAATGTTGCGCCAGGGGATGCCCTGCAATTCTTCTATGATCCGCGGAAATATCCGCCTCAATTTCAGCCAATATTGCGTGATGCAGACCACAAAGAGGTAAAGCCAGACATCGGGGCACCGCCATCGGGTTTCCCGCAGCCTACCTGGCTGGTGCTGCCTTTCGATTCAACCCTTCGTTTAAGAACTGGCGGTAGTTCGATTAGCCCGGCAAAACCTGGATTGTTCATCATGGCGGGTTTGTTGAGTGGTCGCTGGTTCATTTCCGGGATGGTGACCAACGATTATTATCTCTCGGCAACTTTTACAGCGACGATCCCTGCAGACGAAACGCGTCCTCGAATGTGGGAAGGGACGCTGAAGCTTCCACCACTCAGAATTTCACGTGACAGAGAGTAGCTGACTCCACATGTAGTGTTTTAACTAATGAAGGCTCGGCTTCAATTCTTTATCCTTGCGTCACTGCTGGTAATGTTCGGCCCGTTTGCAGTTTCTCGCCTGCCGGCGGATGAGCCGCCCAACCTCCTCTTCCTCTTCGCTGACGACCAAGCTTACGAAACCATCGGTGCGCTCGGGCACACGGACATTGAGACACCGAACCTCGACCGCCTCGTCCGCACGGGCACGACGTTCACCCACGCCTACAACATGGGCGGCTGGCACGGCGCGATCTGCGTGGCCAGCCGCACGATGCTGAACACCGGGCGTTTCGTCTGGCGTGCGCGCGAATTGGAACCACGCCTCAATGAGGAGGTCGCGGCCGGCCGGTTCTGGTCGCAGCTCCTCGCCACCGCCGGTTACCAGACCTTCCTCTCCGGCAAGTGGCATGTGTCGGTGGATGCGACTAAGGTCTTCCAGCACACGCGCCACATCCGGCCCGGCATGCCGAAAGATGTTCCGGCGGGTTATGAGAGGCCCATTGCCGGCCAACCTGATCCGTGGTCGCCAAGTGATCCCAAGTTCGGCGGTTTTTGGGAGGGCGGCCGGCATTGGAGCGAGGTAATCGCCGCCGACGCCGAAGACTTCTTCCAACTCGCCACGGCGTCGGAACAGCCATTCTTCATGTATCTCGCCTTCAACGCACCGCACGATCCCCGGCAGTCGCCCCAGGAATTCGTGGATCGATATCCGCTGGAGCGCATTCGCGTGCCCGACAACTTCCTGCCGGAGTATCCCCATGCGGAGGGCATCGGTGCCGGCAAGGCCTTGCGCGATGAGAAGCTTGCTCCCTGGCCGCGCACGGAGCACGCCATCAAGGTGCATCGGCAGGAGTATTACGCCATGATCACACACTTGGACGCGCAGATCGGTCGCATCCTCGATTCGCTCCAGGCGTCCGGCCGCGCGGACAACACGGTGATCATCTTCACCGCCGATCACGGACTGGCGGTCGGTCACCATGGTTTGCTGGGCAAGCAGAACATGTATGAGCACAGCCTGCGGGCGCCGCTGATCCTGGCGGGGCCGGGCATTCCGGCGGGCAAACGCATCGAAGCCCGCGTGTACATCCAGGATGTGTTGCCGACCACGCTCGAAATCGCGGGCAGGGCGGTGCCGGCGCACATCGAGTTCAAGAGCCTGCTGCCGCTGATCCGCGGCGAGCGCGCAGATCAGTACGACGCGATCTATGCGGCCTATATGCCCGACAAGCAGCGCGCGGTGATCACCGGCGACTTCAAGCTGATCCATTATCCGGCGATCGACGTGTTCCGCCTTTTCAACCTGCGGGATGATCCCCACGAGCTGCGGGACTTGATGGACGATCCGCGTCACGCAGCGACTGCTGCCCGGCTGAAGCAACGGTTGGCTGAGGTGCAGCACGAGATGGGTGACCCGCTGGCCGCAGCGAGGTGAGTCATGGTCGATCCCCGGCATTGCGCTCCGCCGCTTTGCCGGGCAAAATGTCACTTCCGTTTCGCATCATGATCCTCGAAAAATTCTCCATCGGTGTGGGCGACCGCTTCGCCCATCAGGCCAAAGCGCAA
>CAYXDZ010000037.1:0-16169 GCA_964463815.1 uncultured Verrucomicrobiota bacterium
GCCATCGTGAAGCACATCATCCAGGCGCACCACGGCGAGGTTTGGGTCGAGTCCGAGGCCGGCCGGGGCGCGGGTTTCTGCTTTACGGTGCCGGAGCACCGGCGGAATCACTCGTGACGCAGCGCCTCGATGGGATCGAGGTTGGCGGCGGAACGCGCGGGATAAATGCCGAACATGATGCCGATCGCTCCCGAGATGCCGAATGCCAACAAGACGGAGGTGACGGTGACGATGGTGACCATGTTGGAAAGCGCCGAGACCACGTAGGGTGTAAGGACGCCAATCACCACGCCGATCAAGCCTCCGCCCACGGACAAGACCACGGTCTCCACGAGGAACTGCGTGATGATGTCCTTCTTCTTGGCCCCCAGCGCACGGCGTACACCAATCTCCCGGGTGCGCTCGGTGACCGTGGCCAGCATGATGTTCATGATGCCGATGCCACCGACGATCAGGGAAATCGCGGCAATGGACCCGAGCACGATGTTGAAGATGCGCTTGGTTTGCTCGGCCTGGCGCAGCAGCTCCAACGGCACGATGGTTTCGTAGTCGTTCTGCGAGTGAAAGCGCTTCAGCAGGGACTTGATCTGCGGGTCGGCCGTTTCCACGGCGGCCACGTCCTCCATCTGCACGGTGATTTGATGCAGTTCCACGCGCTCGGCCGTCTGGCTGCCGGCCACGCGCCGGAAGATGGTTTCGCCAAAACGGGATCGCGAGGTGGACAGGGAGATGTAAACGTTGTTGTCGAGCGGTTCGCCCTCGATGGTGCCCGGTTGCGCGCGTTGCTCGGGCATGTTGCGTTCGCGAATAATCCCGACCACCTGGTAATAAACGCCGGCCACCTTGATGGCGGATTGCAACGGATCCTGGTAAGGAAAAAGGCGGCTCGCGAGCCCGGCGGTCAGCACGCAGACATTGTTTTGATGCAGCTCATCCGTCGCTGTCAGGAACCGGCCGCGCAGAATGTCCACGCCGACGATGTCGGTATAGATGGGCAGGGTGCCGATCACCTGGCAGTTGAACTCGTTTTCATCGAACCGCACGGATTCACGGATGATGCGCATTGGCAGCACGGCGCGCACGCCAGGAATGGTGTGTTGCAGGCGGGCCGCGTCCTGGTAGGTCAGCCCGTAACTGAGCACGAAGCCGCGCGAACTGGAGCTGGAGGTGGTTTCCTCGGGCGGCTTGGTGCTGCGGAGGATGATGTTGTTGCTGCCGAGCTTCTTGATGGCCTCCTGCGCCTCGTAACTGGCGCCCTCGCCGATGGCGAGCATGGCGATCACCGAGCAGACGCCGAAGATGATGCCCAGCATCGTCAGGGCAGAGCGCAGCTTGTGCAGCATCAGGCTCTTGATGCCCAGTCGCACCGTGCTGAGAAAATGGTTGCCGAAACTCATGGGCTAGTTGTGCAACGGACGATTCACCACTTCGCGGTCGATCTTGCCGTCTTTCATGTGGATCACCCGCTGCGCGCGCGCCGCCACCTTGTCGTCATGCGTGACGAGAATGATGGTTTTTCCCTGCTGGTTCAGGTGATCGAGCATCTCCAGGACTTCCGCGCCGGTCTTCGAGTCGAGGTTGCCGGTCGGTTCATCGGCAAGAATCATGAACGGGTCGTTCACCAGCGAACGCGCGATGGCCACGCGTTGCTGCTGGCCGCCGGACAACTGGCTGGGCCGGTGATCCAGCCGCTCGTTCAGCCCGACCAGTCCGGCCAGCTTGACGCAGTGTTCGTGATGCTTGCGCGGATCCTCGCCCTGATAAACCAACGGCACCTGGATGTTTTCCAGCACCGTGAGCTGCGCGATGAGGTTGTAGCTCTGGAAAATGAAGCCGATGCGTTTGCCGCGCACCTGGGAAAGCTCGTCGTCCGGCATCTGCGCCACGTCATCCCCGCCCAGGAAGTATTGACCCGCCGTGGGCCGGTCGAGACAGCCGAGGATGTTCAGCATCGTGGACTTCCCGGAGCCGGAGGGCCCCATGATCGCGACGTAGGAGCCCTCGGTGATCTGGAGATCCACTCCGTTCAAGGCGCGCACTATGTTTTCCTCACTCAACACGTAGGTCTTCTCAATGCCGCGAATGTCGATGACGGCGGTGCCGCCGCGCTTGCTGGTGGATGAGGGGGTGGTGATCACGATGTTAAATGGGTGGTTGGTCGGACGCCAAGGCCGGGAATTACGGTGAACAACTCTTTGACCCGGCCGGAGCGCTTCCGTTTCAGCGGCCATCAAGGATTTTCGCTGCCGCCGGCGGGTTGCGGAGCTGTGGCGGCATTGCTGCCTTCCTGTCCGCCCCGGTTGCGATTGCGCGGGAAGGCCACCCGCATGGCCGCCTGCTCCGTTTCGCTCAACTGCCCGTCGCCGTCCGTGTCAAATTGCTTCATCATGGCCTCGCGGTTGAAACCGCCGCCGGCGCGTTCGCCACCCTGGCCGCCCCCACCGCGATTGCCCCGGGCCTGAAACATGGCGGCGCGTTCTTCCTCACTCAACTGCCCGTCGCCATCCGTGTCCCATTGCCGCAGCATGGCCTGGGGGTCGAACGCGGCACGACCATTGGAACCGGCTTCCCCGCCGGGGGCCGCCAGCGCGGAGGCCGGGCCTTCAGAACCGTTGGCACGGGAACCGAAGAAGGGCTGTTCAGCGTCTATCTGGGCAACCGTCACCGCGTTGGTGGGCACGGCTTCGCCTTCTTGCATGATGGTGCCGTCAATGCTCGAGGCCTCGGTATCCATCGGCGGTGACAGCAACACCCGGTCGCCTTCATTCAGTCCTTCAGCAATGTGAATGGAGCGCGTATTGAACAGCCCGACCTGCACCGGCACCGGCGTTGGATTGGCCCCGGCCAGATAAACGACGGGTTTGCCATTCAAGGTCGTCACGGCCTGCACGGGCACGGTCAGCACATCAGTGAGGTTCGTGATCACGATCTCCGCCCGGGCCGACACGCCTGGTTTCACCTCTTCCGGCAATTTGCCGGTGATCAGGATTTCCGTGTCATAAACCTTCAAGTTGGGGTTGCTCCAGCGATCCTGGGTGTTCGGGAGCAAGGCGACCTTGGAAACGCGGCCCTCGTAGCGCATGTCGGGCTGGGGATCGAGCACCACATAAGCGGCCTGGCCGGGCTTGACCTTGCCCACGTGCGATTCATGCACCTTGATGGTGAGCTTCATCGCGGAGGTGTCCGGAAGTTTGATGATCTCCTGCCGATACCGTACGGTGGCGCCTTCCTCGATCATGGACTCTGAACTGAAACGGCCCTCCGGCGTGGCGTAAACCACCAGGCCATCGGTGGGCGCGTAGATCTTCGCGGCCGCGAGGTTCTGCTTGTCCCGTTCCAGTTTGCTCTGGTTCAGTGCCAGCGTCCGGGTCTTGGTCTCCACATCGGCTTGAAACTGGGCCATCTTGGCCTCGGATTGCTTCACCACCCGCGAGAGTTCCTCTGCGGCTTCCCGCACTTTGGATTCGTAGTTCGTTTCCAGCTTGCGCCGGTCGAACTGTTGAAACATCCACAAACCGTTGGTGGCCTGTTGCAGGTTTTTCTCGGTGCGCAACATGGTCAACCGGTCGGCATCCGCCTTGGACTTGGTCTCAAAGCCGGCGGCCAGCAGATTGGTCGAGTAGTGGTAGCGTTCCAGATCAATGGTCAATTGCTCCCGAATCGTGTCCACCTCCAGTTCCAGCTCACGCTCCAACTGGGCGAGTTCACCCTCCTTGAACTTCTCCAAGTCAATCTTGGCCAGTTCGAGCTGAATGTTGGCGGCGGTGAAGTCGCTGTTGGTCTGGCTGGCGGCAATCTCGAGCTCCTTCCTGGCCTGCAGCAGTTCGAGGTCGGCCCGGCGCACGGTGATCTCCTGCTGGTTCACCTGATCCTGCGCGCTGCTGGAATCCAGCTCCACGAGGAGATCCCCCTTTTTGACAAAGGTTCCCTCGGGCGCGATGCGGATGATGCGCCCGGTGCCCTCGACCATGTTGCGAATGCTCACTTCGGAGACGGCCTGCAAGCTGCCGCCCTCGACCACGGAGATCAGCAGATTGCCGCGCTTGACCTCGTGATAGGCGGTTGTCTGCTCGTTGTTGCCACCGCCACGGCTGACCATGATGATGACGATGACAAGGATCGCAATGACCGCGGCGGCGGCGAGAACCGGCCGCTTCCGGGCCGCTTGAGCAATGGGTTTGGATTCGGAGTTTTGCTTCATGGAGATTAGTTTTTGAAAATTGCGTCGGGGTCGAGCGGTTGCTCGGAGGCGAAGTCCACGCGGGTATCCGTGGTGATCAGCTCGGGCGTGTCTTCCAACTGGCCGCGGAACCAGAACTTCGCCGACTCCGTTTCCACGATGCCGATGGTCAGGAGCAGTTCGAGGCGCGTCGCCTGATAGTTCACCAGCGCCGAGGTCACGCTGTTCTGGGCGCTGATCTGCTCATTCTGCGCGTCCACGAGGTCGAGCACCGTGCCGCGACCGGCTTCCAGCAGCAGCGCGCTGGATTCCACGCGCCGGTTGGCGAGCTGCAGGGCGTTCTGCTGAATGAGATAATTCTGCCGGCGCTGTTCCAGCGTACGCACCCCGCGCTCGATCCGGTCCTTCAAGCTGTCCAGGTCGAGCGCGAGATTGCGGATGTCCGCCTCGAAGTTGACGAGCGCCGCGCGATAGCTGTTGCGCTCCCGCAGGCGGTCAATCGGCAGATCCAACTGGAGCCCGAAATTGTAGCGGACGTTGTTGATGTCGAAGTCGGTGTAATCCGTCGGCCCGTCGGAGGCGAGGGAAGCATTGGCAAAGAAGTTCAAGTCCGCCTTCAGTTGATCCCGGGCGATCCGAAGCTTGCGTCCGGTGTCCTCGAACTGGTCGATGGAGTTCATGAGCGGATAGTTCCGCTCCACGGCCAGCCGGAAGGCGGCGTTCCGGTCCAGGTTCACCGGGATGAGGCCGATAGATTGCAGTTCGGTCAGCTCGCTATCGTCGAGGTAGAGCTGCACGTTCAGCGGCAGGCCGAGCTCGAGCTTGAACGCGTCGAGGCTGTTGAAGTAGCTGGCGATGGTGTTGACGTAACTGTTGCGGGCGGAAAGTTCGGAGGAGCGGGCGCGGTCCACGTCATTGATGCTCTCCCGATCACGGGAGCGGGCTTCCAGCCGTTTCGTGGACTGCACCTGGCTGACGTAGTTGGAGTAGGTGTTGCGGATGACGTTCTTCTGTCCGAGCAGGCTGAAGTAATCGTTCACGATTCCGATCGCGTATTCCTTTTGGAAGTAGCTGAAATTGCGCACCGCATAGACCACGTTGCGCTCCGCCTGTGTGAGGCGTTCGACGGCGGCGTTGTTCTGGCCAAAGCCGCGGAGCAAAGGCTGGGTAAGGTTGACTGAAATGGTATTGATCGTTTCCCGCCGCGCGTTGCCCGTGTAGTAACGGAGAATGTCGTTTGCGAGGTTGAGGCTGAGCCGGCCGCCGGTCTGGAGCAACTGGCTGACCCCGATGCGTGTGCCGAGCGAACTGCTCCGTTCCCCGGATGAACTGCGCAGATAATCCGCACCAGTGCTGGCGAAGAACTGCGGGCCGAATTCGTATTGCTCGCCGGTCAGAGTCAGCGCCGTCAGATACAATCGCTCCTTCTCGGTTTGATAACGCCGGCTTTGCCGGGCCGCCAGATCCAGCGCGTCTTCGAGGGAGAGCGTCAGCCGGTTCGTCTCCGTGCGTCCGGCGATGATCTCCGGCGCGAGGATGGAGTCCGGGTCGCGCTCCGACCACGCGGTGTCGATGCGGAACTGGTTGATGCGGCCGAAAACCTCCTGCTCCACGGCCTGGACGATGCCATACACTTCGCGGTCGGCGCGCTCCTCGTATTGTCTGGCCGAGCAACCGGCCAGCGCCAGCAAGGCGCAACCCAGCGCGGCCGGGCGAAACACCCGGGACCAACCCGCCCGCTGATGATTTGTTCGATCGAGATACATGGCAAAGGTGCGGAACGCACGACACTGGACGACGTTTGAAAATGCGCAAGGGTTACAGCCGCCGGCAGTTCGGCGGGAACGTCATGTGCCTCATTCCCCTGCGACCGCTTCCTTCTACGTATGCGTATTTTTGCAGACGAGTCCGCAGGAAATATCTTCAAACGTTGGTGCGGTGAGCGGCTTCCGGACATGCGCCGTTCGAATGGGGTGCGGTACCGCTCAAGCCAACAGCGGTCGCACCACATTTCCATGCACGTCTGTCAGACGGAACCGGCGGCCCTGGAAGCGGAAGGTGAGCTGTTCGTGATGGATGCCCAGCAAATGCAGCAGCGTGGCGTGAAAGTCGTGAACATGTACGCCGTCCTGCACCACGTTGTAGCCGAACTCGTCGGTCTCACCATGCACCGTTCCGGCGTTCACCCCGCCGCCCGCCAGCCAGATGCTGAAGCACCGCGGATGATGATCGCGGCCGTAGTCGGTGGCCGTCAGCTTGCCCTGCGAATAATTCGTGCGGCCAAACTCCCCGCCCCACACCACGAGGGTGTCCTCCAGCAACCCGCGCTGCTTGAGGTCCGCCAGCAGCGCCGCCGCCGGTTGATCCGTCTCCCGGCACTGCGTTTGGATGCCTTTCGGCAAACCGCCATGATGATCCCAGCCCTGGTGATAAAGCTGGATGAACTTCACCCCCCGTTCGGCCAGTCGCCGGGCCAGGATGCAGTTGGCGGCAAAGGTGCCCGGCTTCTTCGCGTCCGGACCGTATTGATCCAGCACGCTTTCCGGTTCACCGGCCAGGTCCATGACTTCCGGCACGCTGGTCTGCATCCGGTAAGCCATCTCGTACTGCGCGATGCGGGCGTCCACATCGGCCTCGCCCAGCCGGTCGGCGTTGTGCTGATGCAGATCGCGCAGGCCGTCGAGCATCAACCGGCGCGACTCCGGCGAAATGCCCTCGGGATTGTTGAGGTACAGCACCGCGTCCTTGCCGCTGCGGAATTGTACTCCCTGGTGCCGGCTCGGCAGAAAACCGCTGCCCCACAAGCGCGAGTACAGCGGTTGATCCACCTTGCCGCGGGTGATCAGCACGACAAACGCCGGGAGGTTGGCATTGTCGCTGCCGAGGCCGTAATGCACCCACGCGCCCATGCTCGGGCGGCCGGAAATCTGCGAGCCGGTTTGGAGAAAAGTGATCGCCGGATCATGGTTGATCGCCTCGGTGTAAAGTGACCGGACGATGCACAAGTCGTCCACCATGCGGGCGGTGTGCGGCAGGAGTTCGCTGATCCACGCGCCGCTGCGGCCATGCTGGTTAAATTTGTAAAGCGAACCCGCCAGCGGCAGCACCGCCTGGTTGCCGGACATCCCGGTCAGGCGCTGGCCCATCCGCACGGAGGCCGGCAAGTCCTCGCCGTTGCGTTCATTCAACAATGGTTTGTAATCAAACGTCTCCAACTGCGACGGCCCGCCGGCCATGAACAGATAAATGATGCGCCGGGCTTTCGGCGCGAAGTGGGTCGCTCCCAGCACGCCGGCATCCGGGGTGCCGACCGCCAGGGAGCGCGCCGGATTCAGCAGGCCCGCGAGCGCGACTCCGCCCAGTCCGAGGCCAAAGCGGTTGAGGAACTGCCGGCGGCTGAGGCCGGTTAAGGGAAGCGAGCCTGGGCAGAGCGGTTTCATGGTCGTGGGTTGGTGGACGGCACCGACCCGGTCTTCAGCGGCTGGTTCACAAATGAAGGATGCACCGGGCGGCGATTTGATTCAAGCAAGCTGCTGAACTTCCTTCCGGCAAGTGTCGAGCGATGAGGGATTCCGTGCATACCCGGCAAAGGCCGCGCCCAAAATCGAGCTTTCCAAAGCGGCGGCGTTTTCCCAAGTTACCGCCCGTTTTGAGATGAAAGCCCAAGCATTAACCGGCACTTACACCGCCCTGGTCACTCCGTTCACCGACGATCAACTCGATAAGACGGCGTTCAAGAATTTGATTCAGCTTCAAATCCGGGCGCGGGTGGACGGCATCGTGCCGGTCGGTACGACCGGCGAATCGCCCACGCTTGATTACGACGAACACCTCGAAGTCATCCGGCTGGCCGTGAAGTTTGCCGATGGCCGGATCAAGGTCATGGCGGGCACGGGTGGCAACTCGACCAAGGAGGCCATTTACCTCACGCAGGAAGCCGAGAAGCTCGGTGTCGACGCAAGCCTTCAGGTCGCCCCGTATTACAACAAGCCGACGCAGGAAGGGTTGTTCCAGCATTTCAGCGCCATCGCCCGCGCCACGAAGCTGTCCATCATGCTCTACAGCATTCCCGGCCGTTGCGGTGTCGAGATCGCCGTGCCGACCGTCCAGATGCTGGCGAAGAAGCACCGCAACATCGTGGGCATCAAGGAGGCCGGCGGAAACGCGGATCGCGTCAGCCAGCTTCGCCAGGCGTGCGGTCCCGCCTTCACCATCCTCAGCGGTGACGACGGCTTGACGTTGCCGTTCATGGCGGCGGGTGCTTCCGGCGTGGTGAGTGTGGCTTCGAACGTCGCCCCGCGCGAGGTCGCACAGATGGTCCGCGCGTTTGCCGCGGGCAAGACCCAGGTGGCACTGGCGCTGCACGAGCGGTTGTATCCGCTCTTCAAAAACTTGTTCATCGAAACGAACCCCTCGCCCTGCAAGGCCGCGCTCGCGTTGCTCGGACTTTGTTCGGAGGAGGTCCGCCTGCCGCTGGTGCCGGTCACCGACGGCACGCGCAAGCTGATGCGCGCGACGTTGAAGCAGTGCGGCTTGCTGAAGTAGTTTGCCAATTTCCCGCCCATGACCAACCTCATCATCACCGGCGCTCGCGGTCGCATGGGCCAGACGCTGCTGACCTGCGCCAGTCGCATTCCGGACCTCAACGTGGTCGGCGAAGTCGACCTCGGCGACGACATCCGCACCCTGATTGACCGGACGGACGTGGTGATTGATTTCAGTTTTCACAACGCCACGCTCGGCACCGCGCAACTTTGCGCCGCGCACGGCAAGGCGCTTGTCATCGGCACTACCGGCCATCAGGAAGTGGAAAAGCAGGCGATCATTGAGTTGACGAAGCAAGTGCCGACCGTCTGGGCCTCGAACTACTCCACCGGCGTGAACACGCTCTTCTGGCTGACGCGCAAGGCGGCCGAGATTCTCGGTCCGTCCTTTGATCTGGAAGTGGTGGAGATGCATCACCGCCTGAAGAAGGACGCGCCGAGCGGCACCGCGACGACGCTCGCCGAGATTCTCGCGGAAGTCCGCAAGGCGCAGCTTGCCGAGGTCATTCGCCACGGCCGGCACGGCATCGTGGGCGAGCGCACGGATGAGGAGATCGGCATGCACTCGCTGCGGGGCGGTGATGTCGTGGGAGATCACACGGTCGTTTTTGCGGCGAACGGTGAACGGGTGGAGTTGACGCACAAAGCTTCCAGCCGCGAGACTTTTGCCAACGGTGCGCTGCGGGCGGCGCAATGGCTCAAAGGCAGGCCGGCCGGCCTCTACTCCATGCAGGATGTGCTGGGATTGAAGTGAACGCCGAAGCCCGATCTCCGAACACCGATGCCAACCGGTGGGTCGTGGTCGCGCTCGGTTCGAATCTCGGCGATCCGGTCACCAGTTTGCAGGCGGCTTGCGATCAACTCGCAGCGCTTTGCACAAGGCCGATGCTCCGCTCCTCGTTCTGGCGCACGGCTCCCGTTGATTGTCCGCCCGGTTCGCCGGACTTTGTGAATGCCGTGGTGGCCTGGGAAGCGGCTCCGGATCAAACGCCGGAATCACTGCTTACGTCGTTGCAGGTGATTGAGCACCAGTTCGGTCGCCAGCGTAAAGGGGTGGTCAACGAAGCGCGCACGCTCGACCTGGACTTGATTATGTTTGGCAGGGAACGGCGTGCCACGCCGAAGCTGAGCCTCCCACACCCGCGGGCACATTTGCGGCGGTTCGTCTTGGAGCCGTTGGTGGAAATCCTGCCTGACTGCCGGGCTCCTGGTTGGGCTGCATCCGCGCTCGAGTTGTTGAGCCGCTTGCCCGACTTGGAGCCCGCACGCCGGGCAACGAAGCTCTGAAATTTTTTCAATCAAACGAACCCGACCGGAGCGTCACTGCATGGGCAAGGTCAGTTCGATCCGTTTTCCGTCGCGCAGAACCACAGCCTTGATCTTGTCCCCGGGTTGGTAATCTCGGAGCAGACGCCCGATCCAATCGCTCTCGGTGGCGCGCGCCGTTGAGCCGGCCAGTTCGACAATTACGTCGTCCTTGAGGAAGCCCGCACGCTTGGCGGCGGCGTGTTCGCCGTATTCACCGGCATGCTTCACCCACAACGCGAGCTGGGTGCTGGAAATCCCACGTTGCTCCCGTTCTGCGTCGGCCAGATCCACAAGCTGCAGACCGCCCAGCGCCATGGCTCGCATTCCCCAGGTTCCCACCCGGCGGGCAATGTCAGCCCGATAACGCCAGCCATTGGGCAGGTCCAAACTCACATCCTTCTGCTCGCCACTCCGACGAATGACCGCTAGCAAGACGGTTTGGTCCGGGGCTTGATGTAGCACCCAACTGAAGTCGGCGTGGGAAATCAACGGTTGTCCATCGAGGGTGAGCACGTCGTCGCCTGGTTGCAGTCCGGCCTGGTCCGCCGGCGAGCCCGGCGTGACGGACTTGATCCGCGCGGCGTGATCGCCCGCCAGTTCGAGGCCGACCGTTTCGGGTGCCGGGAACGGGTAAATCAATTTTGAGGGGATGGGTTCCTTCGCTTCACGATAGCCCGCCCGCAGGGCATCGCCAATCTGATGACAATGCACACAGCTTTGCACGACCTTGCCCTCCCAATCCAGATTGCGGGTGTATTTGCCGCGCAAGGTTGGCATGTCCACCGGCGTCTGATACGCAGACGGAGCGCCCTGCTTGCCCGTCAGCGTTGGCTGGTTGGCGGGATAGCCCTGGTGCAGGACCAGCGCCGCCTCCAATGCACGACGGAAGCCGTCCGTGGTTTCCTCGCGGGGATTCTTCTGGTGCGTCCACGAGCCGTAACGTCCGTAGAGCGTGCCGTCGCCGTTGAAGATCATCGTGGTGAACGAGAGATCGAAATCGAACTGGAACTTTGAGAGGTCCAGCGCGTTGGCGTTGATCACGCGCACACAGATGAACTGGTCGAGCAACGGGGTGAGCTCGGTGTCCTCCAGCAGCACTTTGGCGTCAATGCCCGCGCAGGCGAGGCAGGGGATGCAGCGCAGGACAATCAGGACCGGCTTGCCCGTCCGCCGACCCTCGGCAAAGCCCTTTTCGTAGTCGTTGTAAATCCAACGCGGATCATTCTCCAGCTTTTCGCGGTCGCCGAGCACGGCACCCTGACGATCGGGAACCGTTTCGCCCATTGCGGAAACGGCCACGGCAATGAACGCGAGTTTGGCGAGCATCAGGGGCTTTATCATGAGGCGAAGCTGCCGGACGTCGGCGGGAAATTCAATCCCGTTCACAGCCGGGAAGCGTCCGTGACTGTTCAGGGGGAGATGAAAAAGAAGATGCCAGGGTGACCACGGCGGATGCGGAGCAAACTGCCGTTGCTGCCTTCCGGCCCTGGCGGGGTTCGTAAGTCCACATTCCATGGGCCCTGGCGCGGCGAATTAAGCCGGAGGTCATCCGGCGCTTCAAGGTATTTTCCAAGGCTCCCGGAGAAAGGGCCGAATCAAGCCGGATCGGTGCTGCGTTTCCGTTCGATGAGGCGGGCGACCATCAGGCTGATCTCGAACAGAATCTGGAGCGGAATGGCCATGAGGAACATGGTGATGCCGTCCGGGGGCATGATGAACGCCGAGGCCACCAGGTTGATGACAATGAAGTAGGATCGGAACTTCCGCATCGTCGCGTAATCCAGCAGCTCGAGTTTGACGAGGGCGATGATAATCACCGGCAGCTCAAACCCGAGGCCCATGCCGAGCAGCAATTTGCAAACGGTGCCGATATAGTCCGCCGCCCGCCACTGGTCCGCTCCGAAACCCAGCCAGTTGGAAAACTGCACGGCGGCCAGGACCACCACCTGCATGATCACGAAGTAGGCGAACAGCACGCCGATGACAAACAGGCCCGCGCCCATCACGACCGACTGGTAAAGCAGCTTTTTCTCGGACATTCGCAGCGCCGGGAGCACGAACTGCCCGATGAACAGAAAAATGAAGGGCGACGCGAGGGCGATGCCGCCGTAGAGCGCCACTTGAAAGGCCACCTTGAAACCCTCGAATGGTCCCAGATTGATCAGTTGGCCCTTGGGATTCAAGGGCAGGGGGTGCGTGGGGGATTCCACCGGTTGCAGCCCCAGGGCCAGGTTGGTTCCGGAAACCACGGGGGCCAGGCGATAAGCCACGCTGCTGTTGGTGCCACCGGCGAAGTGGGAAAACTCGTTGCTGGAAAGGGCCACCCGCCAGACGTTCGTTCCCAGCTCCAGATGGAGCGTGCCGCCGCCCTCCCCGATGGACTGCTCTTCAAAGTATTCCACCATCAAGAGGTTGGCCCGATCCAGGGGCCAGGTGAGAATCCCCACGACGTGCTTGGCGGAAATCAGGCACACCAGCATTCCCAGAATCACGGCGACCACCACCCGGATGAGCATCCAGCGGAGATCCTCCAGATGCTCAAGAAACGATTTTATGGGACCGCCGTAGTCCTCCTCCTCATCAGGCGACAAGTTCTCCTTGCGCTCGGGTTCCTGGTCCATGTGGGGTGGAATTCCGCCAACCGCCGGCCAACTCACTCCTTGGTGGCACCCGCTTCGACCCGCTGCCCGGTCTTGGAGCCGGTCGGAGCGGACGGCGGCGGCTGGGGCGGATCGTCCTCGATGGCGCGCTGAATGTCCTCCTGCACATCCCGCGTTGCCTTCTTGAACTCCTTGATGCCCGAGCCCAGCCCCTTGGCGAGTTCCGGCAATTTCTTGGCGCCAAACAGGATCAGCACCACCACCAGGATCATCACGATCTCCGGCCAGCCCAGCATAGCAAGTATTGTCGTAGTCATAGTCGGTTCAAATGTTGGTTATGGAACCTAGGTCTTTATCCCAAATAGTAAAGCGGCATTCGGCCCACGCCGCCGTGCCGCTCTACCGGGACGAAATCGTAAGCTCAGTTCTTCGGACGAAGGAGCACAAATTCACCACGCCGGTTCTTGGACCAAGCCGCTTCGTTCTTGCCGCTGTCCACCGGTACGTCTTCGCCGTAGCTGATCGTGTGAATCCGGCTGGCATCCACGCCCATGCGGACCATGATCTCCCGGATGGATTGCGCCCGGCGCTCGCCCAACGAGCGATTGTATTCCTCGGTGCCACGCTCGTCGCAATGCCCCTCGATGATGATGGCCTGATTGAGATTGGAATTCAGGTGTGTGGCCACCGCCTCGATCTTGCTGACATCCGCCGGGCGAACCACCGAACTGTCGAAGGCAAAATAGACGGTCTGGGCTGAAAAGAAGTCACGATCTTGCACCCCGTCCCGGATCAACGCCTCGGCGGTGGCCCGATCCGCCGCTCCCATGTTGCCCAGATCGTCCGTGATCACGCCGCCTTGATCAAATGTCCCGGAGATATCACTCGGCGGCGGGTTTTGCATGCCGCCGGATCCCTGGCCGGGAATGTAGGTCAACGATTTGGGGCCGCGTTTGCAGCCGACCGCGCCCAGTGAGAGGGCGAGGGCAACGATGAAGAGATTGAGAAGGGCGGCTCGTTTCATAAATGTAAAGTTGTCGCGCGGCGACGATTACCGGGCCCAGGAAGGGGTGGAGCTGGCTCCCGGTGCGCGGGCAATATCTTTGGTTTGCCGGGTGGGCACGTCAAGCACAGACAGGCGGGTCTGGCCCCGGGTATAGATGATATTCCGCGAATTCTTTGCCCAGCTCGGGTCTTCACCCTCGACGATCACATGCGCCGGCCCGCCGCCCGCCGGCACCACACAGATGTCAAACCCGCCCCCGCGCATCTGGGTGAAGGCGATGTATTTGCCATCTGGCGACCAGTCGGGCTCGGTCAAATTGCCCACGCCGCTGATCGAGAGACGCTTCATGGCCCCGCCATCCGTCGTCACGGTGTAAAGCGCATTGCGACCGCCGGTTTCCGAGGCGAAGCATATCGTCCGACTGTCGGGCCCCCAGGTGGGTGACGACTCGGCTTCCTTGGTTTTCGTCAACTGCTTGAGATTGCTGCCGTCAATGTCCGCCACCCACACGTCGGGACTGCCGCTGCGGCTGAGGATCATGGCCACCTTTTTGCCGTCGGGCGAAACGGCGGGCGTCAGGTTCGCGCCGTTGTACTTGGCGAAGATCTGCCGCCGGCCCGTCGTGAGATCGTGCGAAACAATGTCCGGAAACACATTCTTGTAGGTGGAGTAAAACAGCGTCATCCGGCCCTTCACCCACGAGGGCGCAGACACAATCACTTTGTCATCGGTTATGGCCTTCGCGTTCGCGCCATCGTAATCGGCGATGTAAATCTCGTGCGAACGGGTGCCGGTCTTCATGCGGTAGGCGATCCGCGTCTGGGCGATGCCCTCGCGGTTCACGGTCGCCTTCACGATGTCATCGGCCAGGGCGTGCGCCTGCAAGCGGAGCGAGCCGCCCGAATAACGCTTGGCCAGCAGCGCATTGCCGCCGCCGAGCCGGTCCCGGACCCGCGCCTCGACCGCGCCACTGTTGCTGCCCGTCACGGTGAACTGCGCCTCACTTTCCGGCACGATCTTGAAGCCCATGACAAAGAGGTCGAATTCCAAGGTGGAAAGCACTTCGCCCGAAAAGCCGCTGACGGCGATCGGCACCGGCGGCTCGGTCGTGCCCAGGGTCCAGACTGCCTGGCGGATTTCGATGTTGGACGCCTGCGACCAGGCCTCCGGGGTGTTGGTGAAAAGAACGAGGGCGGTAAGGCCGGTCAGTAGTGTGCGTGTGTTCATCCAGAGCCGAGTTTTGCTTCGAGGTTAAAGTCGATGTTGTAAGTGCGCTTGGCTTCCTTTGCGCCTTCCGGAAAGGGGCGGCCCATGGTCTTCACCCGGGCAAGCAACTGCCGGATGTTGTTGTCTAGCGCGGCGGTGCCGGAAGCGGCGGTCACCACGGCCGACTCGACGGTGCCATCCCGGCGGATCACGACCTTCACCTTCACGATGGAGCGGCCGGCTGCGATATCATTGGGCGGACGCCAGGCGTCCCAATAAACCTTCTGCACCCAGGAATCGTAGCTGGCGTAAGAGACGCCGACTGTGCCGAGGTCCACCGGTGTGGCCCCGACCTTTGATTCGGTGAGCCGGGCCTCCAGGGTGCTTACGCGGTTGATCGCGTCGTCGATTCGTCGTTGTGCTTCGGCCTGCCGCTTCAACTCCGCCGCCTTTTGTTCCTCCAGCTTGCGGACCGCGTCGGCGTTGCTCCGCACGACGGGATTGAGGTTCAGCTCGATGGGTTTTGGCTCCGGCTTCCTGACCGGTTCCGGCTTGGGTTTGGGCGGGTTCACCTTCTTGGGTTCGACCTTCGGCTCCGGTTTGGTCGTGGGCTCGGGCTTCGGTTTGACGGGTTCCGGCTTCGCCTCCGGGGGCTTGGGTTCCACTTTGGGCGGTGGTTCCTGCTGCCGGGGAGGAGGCTCGACTTGCGGGGGCGGGGTTTGTTGAACAGGGGGCGGTTGTGCCGCCGCCTGGGCGGCAGCCGGCTGCCGCAGGGCTTCATCGACCAGTTGGTCCGGGATGAAGGTCAAAACCTGTTGATCCACCGGCTCCTCCTGCTTCACCAGGAACGCAGAGGTCATCAACACCACAAGCAGCAGCAGCGCGTGCAACGCGCCCGAGGCGATGATGCATTTTTTTTGGAGGCGGCTCATGGCGCTATTCCTTCATGCGGATGTTGAAACGAGTAATGTCATGCTGCTTGCAGATGTCGATCACTTTGACGCCGTTTTCCCAGAAGGTGCTCCGGTCACCGGCCAGATGCACCACCATGCGCGGGTTCGCCCGGTTCATGGCCACGAGCGCCTGCTCGATCTGTGGCAGCGACAGCCGCTGCCGGTTCAAATAGAACTCGCCCTGGGCGGTGATTTCGACTCGCGCAATGTCTTCCGGATTCAACTTGCCTTCCGCCGCACCGCCGCTCGGCAGATCGAGTTGGATGCTCTGCTCCAGCGCCGGGCGCGTGATGATGAAGATGATCAGCAACACGAAAGCCAGATCGAGCAGCGGCGTGATGTTGATCTCGTTCAACGTCACCAGCGAATGTC
>CAYXDZ010000038.1:0-13170 GCA_964463815.1 uncultured Verrucomicrobiota bacterium
CCATCGAAGATCGCCAGGTAAGGGTGCCGCTGAATGCGCTGCGTCATCAGATAAACACTGCGATGTTTTGAGTCGTAAACCGCCTTGAACGGGTTGTGCTGGGTGAACTTCCACTCAGTCTGTGGCGGAAATGGATGCCTGCCGCCGGGATCAGTTTCCAGGTTGCCGCCGAGAGCGAGCAAGGTGTCGCGAAGGGATTCAGCGTCGAGCCGGCGGCGCGGGAAGGAGCTTAGCAGATCGTTGTTCGCGTCAAGCGCGAGGGCTTCCTCGCTGCGGGTGCTGGCGAGTTGATAGGTGCGCGACAACATGATCGACCGGTGCATGGCCTTCACGGACCAGCCGGACTCAATGAATTCCGTCGCCAGCCAATCGAGCAGCTCCGGGTGCGTGGGTGGTTTGCCCTGTTTGCCAAAATCATTCGGTGTCGGCACCAGCCCTTTGCCGAAGTGGTGCAGCCAGATGCGATTCACCATCACGCGCGCCGCCAACGGATTTTTCGGGTCCACGATCCATTCGGCAAGCTGGCGGCGACCGCTGGCGGTTTCGGAGGCCGGAAGCTGCTGGCCGCCGAGCACGGTCAGGAAGCGGCGGGGAACCACCTCGCCCGGCTTGGCGGGGTCACCTTTGAGTTGGATGGCGACATCCGCCGACTTCGGGGCTTCGGCCACGGCGTAAGCCTGCGCGAACGGCAGACCGCGATTCACGTGATCCTTCACCGCCTGCTCGGCCGATTTGATCTTTGTCTCGAGGCTCTTCTTCTCTTCGGCCGGCGTATTCTTGAGCGCGTCCTTCAGTTTTTGAACTTCCTTCTCCAGCCGGCGCTTCTCCTCGTCATGCGCCTTGCGCGCGTGTTCGGCTTCGGCAAGTTGACCTGGTTCAACGAGCGGCACCAGGTCGCGTTGCTTTTGATCCAGCTCAATCCCCGGCCAGGGATAACGCGTGCTGTGGAAGATGCCATAAAGCGCGTAGTAGTCCGCGGCGGTGATGGGATCGAACTTGTGGTCGTGGCAGCGGGCGCAACTCACGGTCAGGCCGAGGAAGGCGCGGCCCACGTTGTCGATAGTGTCCTCGATGGTGAGGTGCTGCGGATAATCTTCGACGCGTGACCCGAAGCGCCGGGCATTGGCAATGTAGCCCGTGGCAATCAGGCGTTCGTGTGTCTCCTGCGTTGTCGCGCCGGGCAGCAGGTCGCCGGCAAGCTGTTCGCGCACGAACTGATCGTAAGGAAGATCGCGGTTGAAGGCGTTGATCACCCAGTCGCGATAGCGGTGCATTTGAGGAATCGGGAAGTCCGAGTTGTCGCCCGCCGTGTCGGCATAGCGCACGACGTCAAGCCAGTGACGGCCCCAGCGCTCGCCGTAATGAGGCGAGGCGAGCAGGCGGTCCACGACTTTCGCAAAAGCGTTGGGGGAATCGTCCGCGAGGAAAGCGGCCACTTCCTCGGGCGTTGGCGGCAGCCCAATGAGGTCAAACGTCGCCCGCCGAATGAGCGTCCGTTTGCCGGCATCAGCAACGGGTTTGAGGCCTTCCTGCTCCAGTCGCGCAAGGATGAAGCGGTCGAGATCGTTGGCGGGCCAGTCACTTTGTTTCACCGCCGGCGGGGCGGCCGGACGAATGGGTTTGAAGGACCACCATTCGCGCGCTTTGTCCCAGTCGATGGCCGTGCGCGTGAGCAGGACGGCAACGGTGTCGTTCGTGCGGGGATCGGGGGCGCCCATGCGGATCCACGCTTCG
This sequence comes from uncultured Verrucomicrobiota bacterium, assembly GCA_964463815.1. Classification (GTDB taxonomy): domain Bacteria; phylum Verrucomicrobiota; class Verrucomicrobiia; order Limisphaerales; family RI-55; genus RI-55. The sequence goes on from CAYXDZ010000038.1 coordinate 1,735, forward strand.
AGGTCGGCGATGGCCTCGGGGGGAATCTTCTGCTTGGGCGGCATCGTCAGTTGCGGGTCCGTGTGGCGGATGGCGTGGATCAAGAGGCTGGCCTCGGGATCGCCGGGCGTGATTACGGGACCGGTTTCGCCGCCCGCCATGATGCCGGCCCTTGAGTCGAGCAACAGATTGCCGCCCAGCTTGCGTGCGCCCGCGCGGTGACATTCGTAGCAGTTGTCCGCCAGTACCGGCCGGACCCGGCGCTCGAAAAATTCCATCTGCTCCGCGCTTAAATCGGTTACGAACTTGGGTCGTTCTATTTCCGGCACGGTGCCTTCGCCCGCCCAGAGTTCGAGACCGGAGAAATTGACGCCACCGTGGCCCGGCGCGCGACCGGACACCTTGATCCGGCCATCCCTGGTTTCCGCCGGCCAGGGACCGAGCCGGTGCCAGCGCCCCGCGTTGCCGGTGTAGGCTTTATCCAAGACCGGCTGATCGTTGATCAGCAGGTCGAACTGCTCGCTGTGATTGTCCTCCCAGAGATAGACGAAGACTTGATACTTCCCCGCCGGCAGATCGGTCAGCTCGACGTCCACCTGGCTGCCGAAGATGCTGCTGCGGATCATCCGGGCCTTTTCGAGTGGCACGGGTGGCCGGAGCAGGACGGACTGGTTCTCGAATTCCCGGCCCTTGATGGTCAGATTGGGCGCATCTTTGCCCTCCCAGTTGCGGCCGGCGATGGTCACCGCCGGGCCGTGCAGATTGATGGCCCGGAAGAAAACCGCTTCCTCCGCCGCAAGCAGACAGCCGGATGCAAGCAGACCAAGGATGGACCAAAGGGCCGGTCTAAATGAAGCGCCGAGGTTCATTTGAGCGATGGGTCTTGGATGCGCGGCAGTAGGGAGGAATTCAACGCCTTGATCCAAGTGTAAAGGTGTTGCGGAATGAACAAACGAAGCCGGTTCTTGCTTGGGTTGGCAATAATTTCATGGAAACAACCGGGGATCGGTCATGACGCGGAAAAATTCCTCGCGACTGGTTTTCAGATCGGTGCCGGCCTTGGGGATCACCAACACGTCACCGGTCTCGCCGTCCGGCACCGGCCGGAACACCAGCGCCCGGCCCTCGAACTCTGCCCGCCGGGTCTCCGCGCCGGTCCAGCATTTCGGCTGATACAACCAAACCAGCGGTGCGCCGTCGCCGAGCTGGTTGTCGCGCCCCAAGTCCGTTTTGATGAAACGTTTCATGTCCGTGGTGAACGGGTTGTCCGGCAGCACGTCGAAGTGCTCCGCGCGAAACACCGAGTCGCGGTCCCAGAACTGCCCGCCGCCCCAGTCCACGTAACGGGTCTGCTTCGCCACGATGTAGGCCGACCAGCCATCCTTGCCGTTGTAGTTGAAGGAACTGACCATCAAATTGAAGACCACGAGGTTTGGAGCGATCTCGGGATTCGTTAGCAACGCGTTGGCGACCGTCGTCTGCGGGCCGCCGACAATCACCAGCAACGGTTTCCCCGGCGAAGCCTTCTTCGCCTCTGCCACGATCAGGCGGCTGCCCGGCGTGGGGTGCGGCGTCGTGTCTTCGATGCGCCCGCTCTCGGGGCGGGTGAGCACGCGGTCGGAACCGAGCGTGGCGTTCGGGATGTTCTTTAAACCGGAATCCCGCGCCAGCTTCAGCGCCTTTTCCGCGTCGTCCACGCACTTCTGCATCGGGTAGAGATACCCCTTGTCCCAGTCCCACATGTCACGCGAGACAATGTTGCCCCGGAGGTTCGCCTGTCCGAGGCTGGCCTGCGCCCAGAGGTAGTTGTTGTCGAACACGTCGAACCACCAGTCGTTGTCGTAGATGATCGGGTTGTCCGGGCCGACGCCTTGCAGTTGTACCCCGCTTTCACTCACGCGATGTTCCGGCACGACGGCTTGGGCGGTAAGCAGCAGCAGGTGCAGAGCGCAACCGGCCAACGTGAGCCGGGGTGGAAGCTCCCGCCTCCTACCAGACGTGTGCAGCGTGAAAACGGCGCCAGCCATCCGGTTGCCGCTGAAATTGAATACCATGAAAGATTTGTACCCCTCTATGTCGGCACGCGCTAGGACGATGACCTGATAATCTTGGACGATTGCATTGCGTGCCAGACGCAGGGGGAGCCTTGATCGTCAACCCGCCAAACTTCGCCGAACCACCGCCATGGTCTCATGCTGGCGTCGTTCCACAGACGCGCGGGCCTTTGCCACCTTTGCCTGCGCCGCTTCAGGATGCTTCACCATTGCCAGCACGGCGGGTACGAGTCCCTTGATCTCCTCGTCACGGTCGAAGTCGAACAACCACTCGCCGAGGCCGATGTCGCGCCACATGAGGCCCTTGCTGGTCTGCTCCGCGAACCGGCACACGATGGCCGGCACGCCGTTGCCGAGGCACATGATCGGCGAGTGCATCTCCAGGCCGAACATCCCGGCGCTGCGGAGATAGGTGCTCAACGCCTCGTCCGTCAGCCAGAACCGCTCGCGCCAGACCACGCGGCGGCGCACGTCGGCGGGCAGTTTGTCCACGATCCAGCGCTTCCCAACCGCCATCTGGCTCATGTCCTCGGGGCACACGAGCACCTTCAGCGGCGTCTCGCGGACAACGGCGGTGATCGCCTCGCGCAACGGCGCGTGATCCTGCTCCGCCATCGCTTCGTTGCGGGCGTGGCGCTCATGGGCGCGCGCATCCATCGGCGTTTTGCGGATTTCCCAATACGGCGTCCAGCGCAGCCGCGGAATGCAGCACAGGAACCTCCCTTCCTCCAGGTCGTTTGCCCGGAGAAACGCCGTGGCTTTCGCGTCGTCCCGCACGTCACACGCGAACGCGCCGTCCGGGCCAAACTCCATGACCGGGCAGGTCACCCCTTCAGCCTTCGCCTTCTCGAGCGAAACGGAATCGCGAAAGAACGCAAACTTCGCCCCGCTGAGAATGTCCTTGTCCCGGCCGCCGGTGAAGAACGAACCGTGCGTGATGCCGTAAACCCCATACGGCTTGCCGGTATGTTGCGCGAAAGCCGCCACGTCGGCCGCCGCCACGAGCGATGGTCCCGAGCCGTGCAAAAGGAAGTCCGCCCACGTGACCGCCGCCGCCAGCTCGGCGTTGGACGCCTGGCCGTCCGCGGCGAGAGTTCCCTTGACGATTTTCAATTTTGGAAAGCGCTTGTGCTCCATCGCGGCAACTTCCGGGGAGAGATCACCCGAAGCCCACAGCATGGTTTCCGCGTCGGGAAGGTATTTCTCAAGCAACGCCAGCACGCCGGGGGTGTGCGCGATGTCGCCGATGTTCACCACCTGCCAGGACGACCGCAGCAGGATGCGCGGCGGGCGGTGGGGAGCGGCGGCGCGCAGCGCGGTGGCCAGTGAGCCGGCCAGGACGGTGTGGAGAAAATGGCGGCGGTTCATGGGAGAACGTTGGACTGTCATGCGGTAAGTTTACAACCCTTCGATTGCGTCGATGTCGGTGAGTTGGTGCGGTTGCCGGTTTTCCGGTTCAATGGTCAAACCCTCGATCCGGAGCCGGTGGCCGCGTGTGGCGGTCAGGGCCGGCCGCGCGCCGCCATTCACCAGCCGCACATCACGCAGGGTCAGGGAATCAAACTGGTTCACGTCGAGCACCGGCTGGTTGTGGTGTGCCTCATGCAGGGCCAGCGACACGTTTTCAAGGGTGAGGTCGAACTGCCGGCTCGCGTCGCCCAGCACGCGGGTGGTGCGCGTGAGGTTCGTTGCCCTGACATGCTTGAAATGGAGCCGGTGCGCGGGTTGGCCCTGCATCCAGCCACCGCGCTCGAAGTCGTAGAGGTACAATGCCTGCGCGCGGTCGATGGTCAGGTTTTCGATGAGCCAGTCGTCGCTCGGTCGTTGCGGATGGCGGTCGCGCGGCGCGAAGTGGACGAACGCGCCCAGCAGGTTCGTGCGGCCGCTGATCTTGTGCTCGTATTCGCCCGGTCCCCAGAGGTGGCAGTCCTTGACGACCAGCTTTTCGCAGCCGAGCCGGAAGCCGTTGCACGAGGAGTTGATCCGGCAGTTGCGGACCTCGAAGTCCAGGTTGTCGCAACCGGCGAAACAATCGTCGCCCGTGCGAAAATCGCAGTCGTGAACGCGGAACCGCTCGCAGCGCTGGGTGTGCAGGGCGTCGTGGCCGCCGCGCACCTTGACACCGGCGAGGTCCGCATTCCGTGAATCGAAACACATGAGGGCGTAGTTGCCGGCCCGACGGATGGTGACATCGCGAACCGTGATGTCGCGGCAGTTCCGCAGCACGATGGTGTGCGGGCCGCGGAAGCCTTCCTCGCCTTGCGGCCGGGCGCAGTCCACGCCGTCGATCGTGCCCGGGCCGTCGATGCGGAGGTTGGTTGCGTCGAGGGCGGTGAGCAGTGCGTTGGACCACTCGCCATCGCCCCATTGCTTGCGGCCCCCGGACCAGTCGCTGAACGCGGGATAGTCCCGCCAGTCGTCCGAGCCTTGCAGGATCGCTCCTGCTTCAAGATGCAAATGCACGTTGGATTTCAGCAGCAAGGCCCCGGTGCGGAAACGCCCCTCCGGCACGCGGACCGTGCCGCCGCCGGCCGCGTGAACGGCGTCGATGGCGGCCTGGATGGCGGCGGTGTTCAACGTGTTGCGGAGGGTGCGCGCGCCATAATCGGTGATGCGAACCTCCGCGTTTCGACGAGGTTGCTCGTTCGCGAACAAGAACCTGTCAGCGAACAACAGAGGGGTGGTCGCGACGGTGATGCCGGCCCGTCGCAGGAATGCGCGGCGGCTGTCTGGTTTGGCGAGGAGGAGGTTCACGGATTCATGCTTCATCGATGGGAGGTGGTCTCGTAAAGCGCCTTCACGGGCGGGTGCCCGGCGGTGGAAAGTTTTTCGTCGCGTCGTCCAGCACGAGCACCCAGTCCTGACTGCGACCGCTGCCCGGCGGAGTGAAGGTCTGCAGACCTTCGTTGCCGCCGCGGTAGATGGAATGGGAGGTGCCGTAGCGGGGATCAAACCACCACGACTGCACGTTGCGCGAATCCACAACGTTCATCCGCACGCTGAACGGCTCGCCGCGCGGAGAATAGACGAACGCAAACGAACGATCCGCCGCACGCGCGCCGCGCACCTTCGCACCGCCTGCGCGCGGGCCGTCCATGATGAAGTCGTCCTCCGGCACGAGTTGTTGGAAAGGCCGCGACTCGAACAGCCGTCGGACGTGGCCCATCTGAAACGCGCCCGGATGATCGAGTGCCTCGCGCCACGGTGTGTCCGCGTGGATCACGGGCTCACGGCCCGGTGCCCACATCTGCCAGACCGAGTTGTGCCCGTAGGTGTGGCCGCACGCGCCGGCCAGCAGCGACCAGTACGCCGCCTGGCGCGTGTCGTAAGCATCGAAGCGCAAGGCGCGCGAGGAACCCTGCATGTAGAACGCCACCGGGATCTGCTCGTAACGCGGCTCGCCGTCGAGGGTGGGTTTGGGCGGCGTGAGCGCGTAATCATGCGCGGTGAAGAGGCCGTTGTCATGGTCCCGTGCGCCGTGTGAGGACTGGTGCAGGTTGAAATCGAGCCAGTCGGCCGTGTGAAAGTAATCCGACGACTGCCCCGGCCCGCGCGGGTGGAAGGTGATGAGGTTGCGACCGCCATCGCCGGTGCGCAGACCGCGCGCCATCGCCTCGATACTGCGGCGATCCTGAGCGGACTCGATGTTGCGGTCGCCGCCGAGAATCCAGATCACCGGGGCCTCGCGGTACCGCCGGCCCAGCCATTCGCCGAACACGCGCGCGTTGTTTTCGTTGAACACCACCGGCCCGGTGCCGCCGCGCACCGATTGCCATTTGTCGCCCCACGTGGGGAGGAAGCCGATGCGGAGGCCGAGTTCGCCCGCGCGTTCGAGGATGTAATCGACGTGATCCCAGTAGTCGTTTTCCGGGCCGTCCTTCACATCAGGTCGGGTGGGATCGTTGTCCAGAAGCGGACGATGGCCGTGGGCGTTTGGCGTGTTGAGTCCGTCGAGTTCGGCAAGCGCCACGGCTTGGATGACGGTGAAGCCCTTGGCCGCCCGGTTGCGGAGGTAGTAGTCGGCTTCCTCGCGGTTCAGCCGGTGAAACAATTCCCAGGCGGTGTCGCCGAGCCAGAAGAAGGGCGCGCCGTCGGCGGTGACGAGGAAGCGGCGGTTCTCGCTCACGTTGAGCTGAGGCGCGGCCGCGGCGAGCGAAGACGGCAGTGCGAGGAGGCACGCGGCAAACCAGGCGAGCGCGGCCAGGGTGCGGTATGGCATGGGGGAAAAATGCCACAGGCGGCCCCGCCTCACTAGGACGCACCGGGAAAAAGCTTGGACAAATTTCACCCGCCGACGGCGGCCGGCCGCACCGCCTGGCGGCGAAAATCCTTGGGGGCCTCGCCGAAGGCGCGCTTGAACCGCTTGTCGAAATAGCTTTGGTCCGAGAAGCCCACCGCGCTGGCGATCTCGGCGATCGACTTGTCGGTCTCGCGCAGGAGCCGTGCGCCATGGGCCAGCCGGACGTGGTTGAGATACGCGACCAGGGTCATGCCCGCGACCTGCTTGAAAGTCTTCATCAACTGCGGCGGACTCATCCCGGCGAGCCGCGCGGCGGTGGCGACGGAAAGTTTCTCCGCAAAATGCCGGCTGATGTGCTCGAAAAGTTTCCGCAGCCGCTCCGAGCGCTGTTGCTGGCGGGTGAACTCCCACTTCAGCATTTCGGAGGAACGAAAGCAGACCGCCAGGTGGTAAAGGAGCTCGAGCAGGTACGCCTTGCAGCCGGCGCGATACAAGGCGCGCTCGGACGCGCCGAAATAGCAGCCCACCAGCCGGGCGAGCGAATCGTACGCGACGCGGGCCTGGGGAGCCGTGCGCGGCAGGACATGCGGCCGTTGCTCGAATTTCGAGTAAAACGGCAGCAAGAAGGCGTAGTCATGCGAGGGCGAGCCCAGGCTGTAAACGAATTCCTGCAGGAAGCTGATGACGATCACGCGCGTGTCGAAGCCTTCAAAATCAAGCACCCAGTGGGGCTTGAGATTATCCACCACGAGGAGGTCGCCGGGTTGGAGTTCCTGAAGCTGGCCGGCCGTGACGAAGTGAACGGGGCCATCCAGCGGAAGGAAAAGTTCCAGCCGGTCGTGCCACGTCCGGGACTGCGTGACGTGCCGCGAGGAGTAATGAAACAGCCGGATGAGAAAGGGGAACTCCCGGTCCAACGGCTCCTCGTAACGGCCCGTGGCGTCCAGCTTGTCGCCGATGCGGTGCGGCTCAAAGCGCAGCGGCCGGCAGACTTCCAGCAGCCGCCGGTACCCGGCATTATTGGTCAACGTGGGCTGGCGGGAGGACTGGCTCATGGCTTTTTCCGACGCGCAAGCGTGTCAGTTTACAAGGTCCAGTGCAACGTGCGCGTACGCGCCAAGTATCCACTCGCCAACACCGACCCGGACGGCGGAATCCGGGGTGGCCAGCACCGGCCGCCCGTCCATGTGCCGAAGGCGGACAATCTGTTCGTCCGCCGTCAAGTTTGCCAGGAACAGCCGTTCGCGGTGATCCGGGGCCAGGCAACGCAGCGCGGCTACGCGTCCGGGTTGGGAAACCTCCACGCGCGCGCACCGGGTGAACCCGGCCAACTGGCTTAACAAGTGAAAGACGGGGAACCGTTCCACCCGCACGCCCGTGGTGCCGGTTTCCGGGCGGTGCCGGAACAATCCCCGCGGTCCCGCCAGCTCGAAATAGGTCAGGCTGTGGACGGAATTGTGGGTCGCCAACCGGGCCAGGGAGCCGAGCGTCCAGGCCGCGCAAAAGTCGGTGATCTGCCGGGGATCGGCGGCGCGCGAGACTGCCCATCCGGCGGGGGACGTGGCGTTCGGATTGAAGCGCGGCAGCAGGGTGATGGGTGAGACCACCACGGGTTTTCCGGTAAAACCGGCGACTGTCGCCACTGCGTCCGGTTGGGCGGCGAGGGATTCCATCAGCGAAAGATCATCAAACGCGTGGACCTGCGGATTGATCGAGAAACAGGGCAGGCCGGGGCGGTCTGGTGCCGGCCGTTGGCGGTTTAATTCCGCGCAGTAGGCATCGGTTCCGGCCGCGAAGTCCGCCTCGGGAAACGACGGCCCGAGGCACCGGCGCGCCGCGTCCAAGGCGGCGGTTGAAGTCACCTTGCCGGCGGCGGGGAGGATCAAAAACAAGGACACGTTCAACCGGGGTGCGGCCGCCAGTTCGCCGGCCAGCAAGGCCAGTTCGCGGGCCGGGTTGTCCCCCGTGTACACGGCCGCGTGCCACCGGAGCGCGGGCAGTTCCCCGGCCACAACCCGCATCGCTTGCAGGCGTGGCCGCCAGTCCAAAGCTTCGGGCCGCAACTCCACCCGCAGGTGATCCGGGGCCAGTTCCCGCAGGGCGGCCCGTTCCGGCGGCGAAACGATCGCGGGTGGGAGCCATTCGACGCCGAGAGCGGGGCGGGGGCGGGGCGGACCCTCGCGCAAGTGAACTTCCACAGCGGGCGCGAGAGGCGACAGCCCGGAAGGGAGGGACTCGGCGGTCACGTTCACCACCACGGACTGGCGAATCCGCGTGCCGGTCTTCACGGCAACTGGGAAGGGAAGAGCCAGCGGTGTTGAGTAGGTCTTGAATGACGCGTCCGTCCAGTTGCGCTGATCCTCCATTTCAAAGTGATCGCCCTCGCAGCGGACTTCGACCCGGATGCCCGGCGCGGCATCGTGGGTGATGGACCGGAGGTCGAAGAAGGGTTGGTGCGGCGAAATCAAGGCGGGGAATTGGCCGTGCGTCCGCGTGCCGTCCGCGTGTTGCACCAGACAGGGTTTGCCGGCGCATTCCGCGATCGGATGCAGCACGCAGAGACCGATGCGGTTGCGGAGAAAATCCCGTCGCGCCACCCCGTCGAAATGGTACTCGATCCGGCCGCCGGCCGTGCAGACCACGGTTCCCCGCCACTGAAAATCAATGTCATCACGCTGGCAGGTGGCGTTGAACCGGGCCTCGAAACGGTCCCCCTCCTCGATCACCTCCAGCCCGTCCACCCGCGGTGCCACGGTGCCCCAGTCGCGGTCGCGTACCGCTCCGAAGATGCCGCGCACCAGTTCGGTTTCCCCCAGGCAGACGCGCCGCAGGAAGCCGCTCTCGAGATCCAGCAGGGCGCTGATGCTTCCCGCCCGCAGCCGCCGGAGCGGCCGGTCCGGCAAGGCGGTGGGAGGTGGGTGCGATTCACTCATTTGGGCGGCGGGGTTGAAGGCGGCATCAAACGGGCCGGATCATCCGGCGGTCCAGCCGGGTCAGCAGGTTCGCCCGGAGGCTGTCCAGCAGCACCGCCAGAAAGATGATCGCGCTGGTCACGAGCGGATACGCGTAGGGATTGGCGTTGATGATCACCAGCCCGCTTTCGACGGTCTGGATCAACACCGCGCCCATCACCGCGCCGGGAAACACGCTGCCGCGCCCGCCGAACAGGCTCACGCCGCCCAGCACCGCCGCGGCGATCGCACTGAACTCCTTTTGCTGGCCGAAGCTCGGCGAAACCGCGCCGGTTTGCGTGAGTGAGACGAGGCCGCTGACCGCCGCGCAGAAACCGCAGATCACATACACGGCGAACAGGATGCCGGTGACGTTGATGCCCGCTTTGCGCGCGGCTTCGGCATCCTGCCCAACCGCATACACCTGCCGGCCAAACGGCGTGCGCGTGAGCACGAGATGCGCGACCAGGCAGATCGCGGCGAAGACGAGCACCGGACCCGGCACACCGAGAATCTGCGAGGCCCCGAGTTGCGTGACCGCCTCGGGCATGTTCATCGCCCGCGTGTTCGTCAACCACAGGCCGAAGCCGCGTCCGACGAACAACATGGCGAGCGTGACAATGAACGCCACAATGCGCAGTCGCGTGACGAAGAAGGCGTTGACCGCGCCGGCCAGCAACCCAACCGCCATCGCCGCGGTGAACCCAAGCCAGAGCGGCCATTCGTTAAAGATGAGCTTCCCCGCCACCGCCACCGCTACGAACATCACGCTGCCCACACTCAGATCGACGCCCGCGGTGAGCAGGACGAACGTCATGCCGATGGCGATGATCGCCACCGCGCTCGACTGCAACAGGATGTTCGACAGGTTTTGCAGTTCGAGGAACTTCGGCGCCAATGAGCCAAACACGGCGAACACGACCGCGAACAGCACCAGCGGCGCGTTGTTCAGCAGCAGGAGGAGAGGTGCGCGGTTCATGGTGCTGGACTGGAGTTCACCGCAGAGCAACAAGGGCGCGGAGTTGGGGCGCGAAACCGGGGAGGAATCGCGGGCGGATTGTGCTGCCGGTCTCGCGAGCTTCCCCTTGCATTTGCCAGAACAGAATTCTTCATCCTCCGCGCCCTCCTTCCGCTGCGTTGGTGATCAAATGCCCCTCGTGCAACGCCGCCTTGAGAATGCGCTCGCGGTCGAATTCGTGGCAGTCGATCTCGTCGCGAATCTGGCCGCGGCGCATCACGAGGATGCGGTCGCACATGCCGATCAACTCCTCGATCTCCGAGGAAATCATCAGCACACCCGCGCCGCGCTCGGCAAGCTGGTTGATGAGCGAATAAACCTCGAACTTCGCGCCAACATCGATGCCGCGCGTGGGCTCGTCGAGGATGAACACCTTCGGCTCGTTCATCAGCCACTTGGCGAGCACGACTTTCTGCTGGTTGCCGCCGCTCAAGGTTTTCACCGCCTGCTCATCGCGCGCGGAGGCGGTGAGGGTGACTGAATCGCGCACTGACTTCACAGCGTCAGCGAGTCCGGCGCGGTCGAGCCAGCCGGCCGGGCCGCGCGCGTGCCGGCCGGCCGAGGCGAGTGAAAGGTTGTCCGCGATGGACGCCTCCATGCAGAGGCCCTCGTCGCGCCGGTTCTCGGTAAGGAATGCGATTCCGGCGGCCACGCGCTGGCGGGGGGAAAGCTGTTCAATTGACCGGCCGGCAAGGCGGATCGAGCCGCAGGTCAGCGGGTCGAGACCAAACAGGATGCGCGCGAGTTCCGTGCGGCCGCTGCCCATCAATCCGGAAATGCCGACTACTTCCCCGGCCTGAATCTGGAACGAAACATCCCGCACGATGCCGGGCTGAGTCACGCCCCGGACTTCAAACAAAGCGCCCCGGCCATCCGGTGTCGCGGGCTGCGCCGATCCCACCGCAGAGGAAGGAGGACGCGGAGAGGAGGTGGCCTCCTCTGATCTCCGAGTGCTCCTTTCTCCGCGGTGCCGTAATGGAAAAAGCTGTTCAATTTCCCGGCCGACCATCAACGAAATCATCCGCGCAATGCTCCATTGGTCGCGCGGTCCCTGGTCGACGAGTTCGCCGTCGCGCAGCACCACGACATCGTCGCAGAGGCGGAGTACGTCGTTCAAGGCGTGAGAGATGTAGATCATTGCGATGCCCCGCGCGCGCAGCCTGTCGGGCAGGTCCGAGGCCCCCGGCAGGAAGG
>CAYXDZ010000038.1:13180-15841 GCA_964463815.1 uncultured Verrucomicrobiota bacterium
GGCCGAGCAGCGCGAACAGGTGCTCCGTCTCGCGCGCGGTGAGCGAGGTGGTCGGCTCGTCGAGAATGATCAATCGCGGCTCAATGCTCAGGGCCTTGGCGATCTCGACGAGCTGGCGATCGCCCGCCGAAAGTTTTTCGACCGGCGTGTCCGGTGCCAGAGGCAGCCCCACCTGGTCCAGCAACTCGCGCGCGCGTCGCTGGATCGCCGCGCGCTGGATCAGGCCGCCCTTGGTCGGGAAGTCGGTGAGGAAGAGATTTTCGGCGATTGACAGGTTGGTGAACAGGTTCAACTCCTGGTGCACGAAGGCGATTCCGGCGGCGCGCGCGTCGTGGGGCGACCGCGGCTCGTAGGGGGACTTGCCAAAGCGCATTGAACCGCCATCCGGCCGGAGGTTGCCGCCGAGGATGTTCATCAACGTGGACTTGCCCGCGCCATTCTCGCCGACCAACCCGACCGTCCGTCCTGCCGGAACCGCAAACGAAATGCCCTTCAGCACCGTCACGCCGAAGAACGATTTGGTGATGCAATCGAATCGGAGTCCGACGGCAGGATCTTGGTTCTTAGTTCCTCGCTCTTGTTTCATTGCTCAACAGTCCTCCGTCCCGAAAAGGCCCACGCGTTCGAGCAAGGAAAAGAAACAGTTTCCCATGACGTGGATACCTCCAAAATCGTGGTCTTCTGTAACAATCTTGCCGTTCTCCAGATCGAAACCATAAGGGTTTCCGCTGCCGTCCCATCCAACAATGAAGAAGTTCTCCAAGCTGTAGAGACCACCCTTTGCACCCTCCCTAAACCGTCGATGCGATTCTGCAAGCTGTTCAATTCCGTCGATCCACTCTCGACCAATCACACCGCCCCCACACTCGGATAGATACCACCGATAATCCTCTGGAATCGTCGCCTCAAACTCCTGTTCAAATCGTAGCAAGTCCGCCTCGGAAGCTGGAAGATTGCGGCACTCAGCGGGCAGCTCAAAGTGAGCCTTGCGGATTTTCTCTTTCTGTAGAGGGCTCAACATATCTGGGGCGATTTGAGTCGAATTGAGAATCAAAAACTAGGAGCTAAAAGCCATCCGGTTCCGCACCGAATCCAGCAACGCCGCCAGCAGGATCACGCCGCCCTTCACCATCATGATCGTGAAGTGGGAGAGGTTCAGCAGGTTCAGGCTGTTGTCGATGAGCGTCAGAAACAGCACGCCGAAGACGGTCCACAACACCTTGCCGCGACCGCCATACAGGCTCGTCCCGCCGATGACCGTCGCGCCGATGACGTCGAGCAGATTGCTCCGCCAGTGGACGGGCGAACCGGTCTCCAGACGGCCGGTGATCAACACCGCCGCCACGCCCGCGCAGAGGCCGCAAGCGACATAGGCGAGGATGAGCGTGCGGTTCACCGGCACGCCCGAGACAAGCGCCGCCCGGGGATTATGGCCCACTGCGTAGAACCAGCGCCCCAGCAAAGTGCGCGTCAGCAACAGATGTCCGGCAAGCGCGACGAACGCCGCGAAGCCACCGGCCAGCCAGACGTTCTTGCCGAGGGCGATGAAGCTGGACGGCAGGCTGGCGATGGACTTCGACTCCGTCAGCCAGATCGCGAGGCCGCTGAAGAACATCATGCCCGTGAGCGTGACGATGAAGGGCGGCATGCGGAAGAGCGTGATGACCGTACCGTTCAACAGGCCGATAAACCCACCGATCGCCAGCATGACGCCGACCGGGGTAGCCGCCGCGCTGCCTGCCAGCAACCCGGAATCGCCGTTGATGAGTATGGCGCCCACGACACTGGCGAGCGCGATGATCGAAGTGACGGCGAGATCGATGCCCGCCGTGATGAGCACCAGCGTCTGGCCCGTCGCGACGACCAGCAGCGGGAGCATCGCGGAGAGGATGTTGGCGAGGTTTCCAGCCGAGGCGAAGCCCGGCGTGAACGGGGCGAGGGCGGTGAAGTAAGCGACGCAGAGGATGAGGATGAGATACTCGGACTGGAACAGGCGAACCAACATGTTCGTGGTTCGTCGTTCGTGGTTTGTTGAAGCGATGGCGCTCATTCTTTCTCGGGAAAACAACCAATCTTAACTTGGCAGTTCATCAATAGAGCGCCCGAATCTCATCTTTGAGTGGAGTCCATCCGTTGAACGGCAGTGACCACATGGTGGGTTCAAATTTGAACTCCACACTTACCGACCATTCTCCGCCGTCGTAAAGCGGCTCCTCCGACAGTTCAAATCGGACGAACTGTAGTGTGTCCCAAGGTGGGCATTGCGGGCGATATCTGTCGATGTGATCCGTAAGAGCAGCTTTGATTTCGGGCCACAACTCAACCCAGCGCGCCATGATCGATTCAAATGTCTCTTGGTGGTCTTTGGACGGCATTCCATCGGTGGTTACCGTGCCGCGAAGTTCTCCCAGTTCCGCGCAATCGACGCTGATCATCCCTTCCCAGGTGGTCGGCCAGTTTTCGCTCATACGAGTGTGTCCCCAAGAATCTCCTCCTACTTCTTCCCGATCACATACCCCCACATCTTCGCCTTCATTTCCTCCTTATTCGCCTGCGTGATGACGAAGCCGGGATCACGGATCAGCTCGGGCACTTGCTTCCCTTCGAGCAGGTCGAGGATCGCCTGCACGCTGGCCTCGGCCTCGAAATAGACGTCCTGCA
>CAYXDZ010000039.1:0-2919 GCA_964463815.1 uncultured Verrucomicrobiota bacterium
TAGCGATGCGCCCGGTGGACGATGTCTTTCAGTTCCATAAGGTGAAGGCTTTCAATTTGTCCGATATCGGGCGGCGTCTTGCTGGTTCAGGGCGAGGGATTGGTTCGGCGATTCGTTCATGCCTGGTTCAAGGTGGGTTTCCCTGGCCGCCGGCTCCCAATGACTTCACGAGTTGCGCGGTCTTGGCAACCGCCGCCGCATGACGGACCTGACCGGCCGCCTCCAACGATTCAAACTGCGGATGGGCCAGGATCGGGCAGGTAGCATTCGTTCCCAACACCCCCGCATCTTTAAGCGCGCCAGCGAAAGCCGCCATGCTTTGATCGTACTCGCCCAAATTGTGGCGCAGTCGCTCCAGGGAGCCGGTTTCCCACAACTCACCCTCATCCTGCACTTCCACTTTGAGCCTCAACCGCTTCGCCTCCCGCAGCAGTTCCACGACCCCGCGATGGCACTTCAGAAAATGTTCCCAGCCGTGGCGCGAGGCGTATTGGGTTTTGCAGAACGATTCCAGACGCCAGCCGGGCACGCCCGCAAACCGGCACAAACCAATCTGCGCGCTCTCGCAACCGTCGCCGGGCGTGGCGCAAAACATCCAGCCCTCCAGCGGGGGCAGACAATCCGCAAACCGCTTTGCGCCCGGCGGGTGGTGGCGGATATATTCGCAATCCGGTCCGAGCCGCACCCATTTTCCCACCTCCTCGAAATCCAGCGCCCGCGCCTTGGCGCGCAATGGGGTGAGCAGTTCTTTGATCCCGTCGAGGTCTAACCTTCGACGCGTACTTAATGTATAGACAATGGTGAGTCCCATGGTTTTTGTCGCAGTCTAGCCGGGACCCTCGGACAAATACGGTCCAACCCTCGTCTTTTTCTTCGTTCGATACGGCGGGCTTTCTTCTTTGGCCGAATAATAATGGGCCGCGTCGCCGTAGGCTTGTTCCGGGGTCAAACTGGGATGCGCAGGCTTCACGGGCGGATCGGCGTAGGCGAAGCTGCGATCCGGCCCGTCGGGCCGGATGCAATCCTCCGTCACCAGTTTTTCCGGATCGGGATAATGCTGGGGCAAGCCGGGGGCGGTGACGGGTTCGCCGCGTTCGATCTTGGCGGCGACTTCGAGGTTCAGGGCGAGGAGTTGGGCGAGCAAATCCTTTTTGGCGCTGAAGCCGTAGGCGGCGAGGACGGCGGCGTCGAGCGCGGCGTGGGCGTCCTTGAGCGGATTCGCGCCGGGTAATTCGAGGGTACGATAGAGGGCGCGCAGGCCGCCTTTGAGATGCTTCAAGGCATCGGCGCGAATGCGGCGGATTTCGCGGCCGGCGGCGGCCACGGCCTTAATCTTCGCGATGGCGTCGCGGGACAACGCGGGGTTCTTGGGTGCAGCCCCGGCAGGGGCGGAATCGTTGTAGCCAGCGGTGGTGGATTTTGATTTAGCTCCGTCAGGAGCGGCATCGTCGGATGATGTCGCTCCTACGGAGCTGGGACGATTTTTCGCGGGCGGTTCTACAACGATGTCGCGCCTGACGGCGCTGGGAGAGACTTCAAACTGCGGCCACGGGAACGTGTCGAAGACGGTGTCGGAGGTGTATCGGAAATCTGCCTTGAGCTTGGAACATTTTTCAATGAACCAAGCCCAATGAGCGTTGGATTGGATGATTCCATAACTGTAATCGTCCTCAAACGCGAAAACGGATAGTGACCCATCCGGGTGAACCTCTGATGAAACGAACGCAAAAGTCGGTCGCTTGGTCACGCGGGGACATACGATGTAGCGAGAGCGCGACAGGACGGCAGCCATTGTACCAGGCATCCAATCGCGAAACTGCCACCACCGTTCGGCCATGCGCGTCCAGCGGGTGTTGGCTTCGCCCGTGGTGATCTTTTCCTTTCGTGCTTTTTCGAGCACGTCTGGCATAACACGCTCTTTCACGATTTCAAACGCGGCTGCGTATCGCATTGCGTCGAGCATGTTTCGCTGGCCGAAATCAATTACCCATTGAGAAGGCATACCCACCGTTACGAGGTCGAGGCCGATTAAGTAAGGAAAGAGAACATCGCGGTGATCTGGATGTGCCTTCAAGATCTTGGCTGCGTCCTGCGGTGTAAGCTTGAAGCCTTCGTGAACTGGATTCTGTCCTTGGAAGACGCATTTTGGGTCTGCGTTTGCACGCAACGCGAGAGCGCCACCAACGTCGGTTTCGTCCGAAAGAGCTGGGTTGATGAACGTGCATTCGCGATAACTAAGTTCATATTCGGTTGCTGCCGAACTACTGCCACGTTTGCGAAGTTTTTTGGCGGCGGCGGAAGGCGGAACTTTGAACCAAAGCTTCCGCGTTTTAGGTAAGAGCGCGGCATCATGCGTTTTCACCCAATTGGCGATGGAGACGTGGACTTTGGCTTCGCCCGACCACGGTTGGTTATCCACCGCCTCAACAATTGTCCCGGTCTTCACGACATGGGCGAGTCCGCCTTCGCGTGATTCGTTGTTACGGACATTCTGCGTGCCTACCAGTCCAGCTCGACCCGCCACCGGGTCGGCGGCTGTACACGGCGGCAAATGGTCAACGGCTTTACGAAACCAATACACGCAGAAGTCCGCCATCTTCGGCACGTCAGGAAAGGCAGCATGAACTTTCCGAACGTATTCATAGCCATGTTCCTTGGCAAAGAAACGTGAACCGAGAAACGGCGGGTTGCCGATGATGACGTCGGCCTTGGGCCATTGCGCGGGCAAGCCATCGGGCGTGAGCAGCGCGTCGGCGGCGATGAAATTCTGGTCGAGGTTGTCGAGCGGGAGCGGTTGTTCGGTGATGTGCAGTTCGTCAATCGCCAGCTTGCGCGCGATCATCATCGTCACCTTGGCGATCTCGACGGCGAAGGGCAGGATGTCGACCTGACCCTCAAGGATGTGGCCGCTGCCATGCT
>CAYXDZ010000039.1:2929-7804 GCA_964463815.1 uncultured Verrucomicrobiota bacterium
GGCAGGATGTCGAGCCCGTAGAAATTTTGCGCGCTCAGGTAGCTGAAGCGAATCTGATCCGGCGTGGCGAATTTGGGAAATTCCGTATCAATGCGTTCGTAAATCCGCGCCTCCAGCCGTTTCATTTCGCGATAAGCGATGTAAAGGAAGTTGCCCGAGCCGCAAGCGGGATCGAGCACGCGAAAGGTGTGCATGCGGTCGCGCAGTTCGCGCAGCCGCTTGAAGGTCTTCGCGCCTTCAATCTGTTCGCGCCACGGCTCGACAATGGTCGGGCCGACAATTTTCATGATGTCGGTCGGGTGCGTGAAGTGCGCGCCGAAAGCGTGGCGCTCGGTCGCGTCCAGCGAATGCTGGAAGAGCGTGCCGAAGATATCCGGCTGCACCTTGGACCAGTTGAACTTGGCGGCTTTCCGCAGGTCCACGAGTTCACCGTCGAAAAGTTCGAGCCGCGCGGGTTCGGCGAAGAGGCCGCCGTTGAAGTAGGCAATGTCCTTGAAGCGCCCGCCCTTGTTGGCCTTGGATTGGTTCATGGCGGCGAACAAGCCGCCGAGCAGATCGTAGGTGTCCGTGGGGCTGTGACATTCCTCCAGCAGGTTCGCGACGAGATACTTCGGCAGCAGATCAATGTCCTCCGCGAAGAGCGCCACCAACATTTGCAGGATGAACCGCTGCGCGGTCGGTTGGTCAATGTGCGGCTGGCGGTCTGGTGCCACCAACCGGCGAAAGATGGCGGCCAGTTGATCCGCGGCAACGCGGGTGGCGGCAACCTGATCGTTGCCGAAGGTTGGATTGATATTACCCGGCGCAAGGAAGGCCAGCGGTCCCCAGTGGTTCGGCAGATCAGCCAGGGCCACGGTATCCTTCGGCGTATCCATCTGGGTGTCGAAATCGTACACCCAGAACTCATCGAAGTTGCAGAGAATGACGTAGCGCGGGCGGCCCGGAACGAGGTTGGTCCAATAGCGAACGGCCTGCGCGCGATGCCTCGCAAGGTCTTCGCCGCGTCTCTTCATCTCGATGAGCACCGTGGGTTTCCAAACGTAGTCCGCGAAGGATACGCCGCCGCCATCTTCCTCGGCCTTGCGCACGCGGAATTCCGTTACGCCGCCAACATCCAGACAGCCGGGCTGGCCGAAAGCCTGGAAGAGGCGGTCCAGGAAGATCTGGGCCTCGCCTTTTTCATCGCCGGTGATGTGCCGGGCGCACCACGCGACGAATTCCCCGAGCTGCTCCGTTGAAGGCATGGCGAGGGTGTACCCGAGCGGACGCGAACATGGAAGTTGAGAGTTGACCAGGAATGCAGATAACGGCCGATCAACGGTCGCCTTTCCCTTGCGGGTCGGTTTCCGCGCGTCGGCGGTTGAATCCGGGAACGGTCAGGCGGCCAATGCTTCCTCGGGTTCGCTCCCGAACGTCTGACGTTGGGTCATCACTTTCCGCATCTTTACGAGCGCGACTTGTTGAATCTGCCGGATGCGCTCGCGGGTCAGGCCCAGCGTCACGCCGACTTCTTCCAGGCTCTCCGGGTCGCCTCCCAGCAAGCCGAACCGCCGCGATACGATGAGCCGCTCGCGGGGGTTGAGCGCGTCGAGCAGTTCGCCGGTCAGTTCGATTTCCTCCCGTTCCTGCATGCTATCCACCGGCAGCCGCGCCTGCGGATCGGGAATTTTTTCCATCACGAGGGACGGGTCATCCGCCCCGACCGGGGCGTTCAACGACACCATGCCGCGCGAGACATCCCGGTATTGCTGGATCTTCCGGACGCTCAGGCCGGTCAGGTCGGCGATCTCCTCCGCCGAGGGTTCGCGATCGAACTTCTCCCGCCAGCGAAACTCCAGTTCGCGAATCTTTGCCAGCCGGTCGTTGACGTGGTTGGGCAGCCGGATGGTCCGCGACTGGTTGTCGAGCGCCCGCCGGATGGCCTGCTTGATCCACAAGGCCGCGTAGGTGGAAAGCTTGGCTCCCCGGGTCGGATCAAAACGCTCGACCGCCTTCATGAGTCCAATGTTGCCCTCATTGATCAGATCCAGCAGCGGCAGCCCCATGCGTTCATAATCGCGGGCGATTTTCACCACCAGCCTCAGATTGGCCGCGATCATGTGCTCGCGAGCCGCGGGGTCACCCCGCTTTATCCGACGGGCCAGCGCCTGCTCCTCCGGGAGGGTAAGCAGGGGAACCCGGCCGATTTCATTCAAGTATAGACCGAGTGCGTCCGGTCGGTCCGCCATCACCGGCACGAGCTCGCTTGAGGTTTGCTTTCGCAAGACTTCGATGCCGCTGGGTTTGGTTTTTTGACGGCGGGTCTGATTTTGCTTCATGGCTGGTAAGTGGTTCAGTTCTGTGGGCCGGATTTTTCCGGAGCGATTCTCAAAGCACGATTCCGGTAGTTGGAGGACCGATGGTGCCACCGTCTTCCCGACTGCTTGCGTGACCGCCTCCGGCGAATCCGTCGTCGGGCGATCGACCGCCTGGCGACCGGTCCGGCCGGGTTGCGGGACACCCGGGGAAGTCATGCAGGTTTTTGCAGGAAATTTTGGTTCATTACCTTTTGGCACATTATGTAATAACACTTGTTACATATACGTGCAAATAAAACGTTTACCGTTCCTTGCACTGGGCCAGTACGTCCGCCAGGGAAATCGTCTCCAGCTCACGTTCGACCGCCTGGCGGGCCTGTTGATGGATCGTTTCCAGCACCGTCTCAATCCGGCAACCGACCAGGCACGATGACAGCGGCCGCCGGGGATGCCGGCCAAACAGCGTTGTCCCCTCCGTGGCGTGGAGGACGTTGCTCAAGAAAATCCGGGAGGGCGCGAGCCGGAGGCGTGCCCCGCCCCGGGGACCCCGCTCGGTGCGGATCAAGCCGGCGCGGGCCAGATCGGCCAGCAACCGCCGGATCACGACCGGGTTGGTGTTTACCGTTCGCGCCAGCCATGGCGATGAACACGCCGCTTCGCCCTGTTCGGCCAGCACGGCCAGGACGTGAACCGCAAAGGCAAACCGACAGTTCTGTGGCATGGGCTTAGGGTAACAGTGGTTGTTACAGGGCTCAAGCAAAGTTGCCGGGGCGCAATTGTGGCGCCGCTCAAATAGGGCCGTAATTTCTGAAGCATGAAGAACCGGACGGAGACGGCCACCAGCACGTGGCGGTTCATGAACCGGATTGATTTGGCCGTTCCTTGGAATGGCCCGGCCTCGGACGGTTCAGGCGGTCGCCGTTTCGGCCGCTGCCGGCTCGACCCACTTGCCGTGCTCGCGGATCAGATCGACGAGGCGGTCCACGGCCTCGGCCTCGGGGATGTTAAACTTCACGGCCTGCTTGCCAACGTAGAGGTTGATCTTGTTCGGCGCACCGCCGACATAGCCGAAGTCGGCGTCCGCCATTTCGCCGGGGCCGTTCACGATGCAGCCCATGATGGCGATCTTCACGCCCTTCAAGTGGTCGGTGCGGGCTTTGATGCGCGCGGTGACGGTCTGGAGGTTGAACAACGTGCGCCCGCAGCTCGGGCACGCGACGTAATCGGTCTTGAAGGAGCGTGAGCCGGCGGCCTGCAAAATGTTGTAGGCCAGTCGCAGCGATTGTCCGCCACCCGCTTCGCCGCGCACCAGAATCGCGTCGCCAATCCCGTCGCAGATGAGCGCGCCGAGATTCACCGAGGCACGGAGGAGGGCGATCTTCGGCTCCAGCGGCGTGGTTTCAAAAGCGAGGCAGTCCTTCAACAGGATCGGATTGCGCCGCCCGGCTTGTTTCAACTTCAAGGCGAGCAGACGGAAGGCGGTGATGGCCGGCAGGTTCACGCCGTCCCGCACCGTGACCAATTGCGTGTCGCAATTGATTTGCTCGCTGGAAATGTCCTGCGTTGGATCGAGTTCCAGCAGGTTCAATTCTTCGTAAATGCCCTCGGGCCGGACATCGGCCTTCGGGGAAATTTTGGGCGCGACTTTCTCCCACGTGGTCTTGGTGACGATGACGCGGATGGGTTGTTCGCCGCCGCATTGGAAGTCGTTCAAGCCGAGGTCCGCCTCCGCTGATTCGCGGCGCTGGTAGGTGAAAGGGTTGAAGGGCAGGGGGTGGTCCGTGCTGCGTGAGGCGTGATGCGTCAGGATAGGAATCTGCGCCAGCAGGTCGTTGCAGACTTCGATCTCGCGCGGGCTGTCCTCGGTCAACGAGACGCGGATGGTGTCGCCGAGACCATCGCAGAGCAGGGAACCGATGCCGATGGCGGACTTGATGCGGCCGTCCTCGCCGTCGCCGGCCTCGGTGACGCCCAGGTGGATCGGGTAGTTCCAGTCCGGACCCTCCTGTTCGAGGCGGGCGACCAGCAGCCGGTAGCACTCGATCATGACCTTTGGGTTCGACGACTTCATCGAGAAGACGAAGTTGTGGAAGTCATGCCTGCGGGCGATGCGGGCGAACTCGAGCGCGCTCTCGACCATGCCGAGCGGCGTGTCGCCGTAGCGGTTCATGATGCGGTCGCTCAACGAACCGTGGTTGGTGCCGATGCGCAGCGCCCGGCCAAGCTGCTGACAGAGCAACACCAGCGGCGTGAACTGCTCGTCGATGCGCGCCAGCTCGTCCGCATACTGATCGTCGGTGTATTCCTTGATCTGAAACTTCTTCTTGTCGGCGTAATTGCCGGGATTGATGCGGACCTTTTCAACCCATTTGGCGGCTTCCATCGCGGCTTCGGGTTTGAAGTGGATGTCGGCGACAATGGGCACGAGGCAGCCGCGTTCGCGCAATCCCTTGACGATGTGCTCGAGGTTGGCGGCGTCCTTCACCGTGGGTGCCGTGATGCGCACGATCTGACAACCCACCGCGACCAGTTCCAGCGTCTGCTTGATGCACAACGCGGTGTCCATCGTGTCGCACGT
>CAYXDZ010000039.1:7814-15685 GCA_964463815.1 uncultured Verrucomicrobiota bacterium
GATCATCGACTGCTTCACGACGGGGTGGTCGCCGCCGATGATCACGCCGCCGTTGGCCGGATCGCCAACCACGACTTCGCGGGTGACGCGGCGTTGAAACGAATACGGGGACTGACAGTAGCGCATCATGGTCAGGCGCGAGGCGTCGGGTCGGTGGCCGGACTACGGGGCGACCGGGACCGTGTTGGTTTCCGTGACGACTTCGGACTGCGCGGCGTGACGGAACATTGACTTCATCCGGCCGAAGCGCGCGATGTCGCCAAAGACCGTCACGTAAAGCATGAAGCCGATCAACAGAATGGCGAAAAAACCGGTGGCGTATTCCTGAAAGCGCAGCGAAACCGGCCGGCGGAAAATCGCCTCGTAAATCGACATCGTGATGTGACCGCCGTCGAGCACGGGCACGGGCAGCAGGTTGAGGATGGCGAGGTTGATGTTGAGCAGCACCATGAAGCTCAAGGCGAGGCGGTAGTCGATGATCACCTGGTACGCCAGTCCTTGCAGGATGCCAACCGGTCCGCTCAGATCCTTGGCGCCGACGCCGGACTGCTTGCTGTTAAACAACGCTCCGATCGTGCGCTTCATTTGGTCGAGCACGTCGGTGACTTGCTTGAGGGGGGTCGGGCCGGGCTTTTGCAGTTGATACGTCCCGGCGGCGAAGCCGATGCCGATGCGGCCGCGCTTGTTTTCCTCGTCGTAGAAGGGCGTGACCTTGAAGGACAACTCCTCGCCCTCGCGCAGGACGATCACCTCGGACTCCCGGCCGTTGCTCTTGTTGACGAGATCAACCAACTGATCCTGGCTGTAAACCGGCACGCCGTCGAAATAGACGAAGCGGTCGCCCACCTTCAATCCGGCGGCGGCGGCGGGTTTGCCGGTTTCCACCGAGCCCACCACCGGCGCTTCGCGCGGCCGCAGGTCAAGCCACTTGAGACCGCCGGTGCCCTCCCGCGTCCGGGCGGTGAGTTGGTAGGTGTTCGTGACGCCCGCGCGGGCGATGCTCACGTCGAAGACGTTCGTGGTTGCGAAGATCACTTCCATTCTGATCTGCTGCCAGGAGTCCACGGGCTTGCCGTTGACGGCCACAATCTGGTCGCCCTCCTGGATGCCCAACTGACCCTCGGCGGAACCCGGTTCCACGTGTCCGATGTACGAGGGATTCACCAGCACCGGCAGGCCGACGAAGTAGAGGAAGCCGGCGATGGCGAACGCGAAGACCACGTTCATAAACGGTCCGGCGAAGGCGACGAGAATTTTCGAGAGTGGTGAAATCGGGGCCAGTTGCTCCCCGCCGCTGGAACCTTCCAACGCCTCCGACGTGATCATCTGGGGCAGCTTCACGAAGCCGCCGGCGGGGATGGCGCGGATGGTCCAGAGCACGTCGCCGCGTTTCCACGCGAAGAGCTTGGGGCCGAAGCCAATGGCGAACTCCTCGACTTTGAGGCCGCGTTTGAGCGCGACCCAGTAGTGGCCCCATTCGTGGACGAAGATGGCCGCTCCGAAGAGCAGGATCACGGCGACCGAGACGTAGGCGATGGTCAGATAAGACATGTTTTCCGTTAGCAAAGGCCGGCAAATCGCGGCGAGGCGGCAAACTAGCGGGTGAACCCCCGGCTGGCAACCGGGGAAACTCCGGGACTTGCGAGGCGGTTGACTTGGGTTCCGTTGTCCGCACTTCGAACCCAATGACCCTTTTTGAATTCAAGACGGAACTCTGGCTCCCGCGCCCGCGCCACGAAATTTTCCCGTTCTTCGCCGATGCCAACAACCTCCAGGCGATCACGCCGCCGTGGCTGAACTTCCACGTGCTCACGCCGGAGGTGGAAATCCGCGCGGGCGCGCTGATCGACTACCGGTTGCGGGTGCGGGGCGTCCCGCTGCGCTGGCGGACGCACATTAAAGTCTGGGAGCCGCCCGGCCGATTTGTGGATGAGCAACTGCGCGGGCCGTACCGGCGCTGGGTTCACGAGCACACGTTCGAGGAATCCAACGGCGGCACCCTTTGCCGGGATGATGTTCAATACGTCGTCTGGGGCGGCCGGTTGGTGGAATGGTTGTTGGTGCGGCGTGATGCCCGGCACATCTTTGAGTATCGGCAGCAGCGGTTGAACGAGCTGTTTCCCATCAGTGCGGCGGGCTGAACGTGGCGGCACGGAGTCCGCTGGAAGCAACTTTGCGTTCAGCGTGCAGCCTCCGTCCGTCATGAGCAGTATTTTAGAAGTAGTGTTGAAATTCTTTGATGGCCCCCATGCCGGGGGCGATCCGGAGCAGTTCCGGCGTGCCCGGCTCCTGACCGGGTTTGGCATCCTGGGGGCCGTTTTTGGCACGGCCTACTCCGCGTTTTACCTCTCCGTCGGCCACTATTGGGGCGCGCTTGTCATCATTCTGTGCAGCGGCTGTTTCGCGCTGATGCCGTGGTTGCTGCGCTGGGGCTGGGGCCAGCCCGAGCTGGCGGAGGCTTACTCGATCATTCTGGTGATCGGCTTCTTCGCCCTGTGCTGGCTGGAGGACGGCCTGCACGGCCACGCGATTGCCTGGCTCGCGTCCGTGCCGCTGTGCGCGTTGTTGCTCATCGGGCTCAAGGGCGCGACCCGCTGGGGTTTCATCTGCACGGGGGCCGCCGGGGTGATCGCCGGATTGGAATTCATCGGGCATTCCGCGCCGATCACCTATCCCGCGCACCTGGAGAATCTCATTTCCACCGTCGGTTACCTGGGCCTGATTGTGTTCATGCTGTTGCTCGGCGTCATCTTTGAACGGGGCCGCGAACAGGCCGCGAAGAAGATGCTCGCGGCGAACGAGGAACTCTCCCGCGCGAACGCCCGGCTTGTGCAACTCAACCAGGAGAAGAACGAGTTTCTCAGCATCGCCGCCCACGACCTCAAGAATCCGCTGACGGTCGTGCGCGGCATGAGTGATCTGCTGGCCATGGGCATCCTGCCGCCCGAGAAACTCAAGACCACGGCCGAGAAGATCTCCAGCCAGGCGGTCCGGATGCATGACTTGATCGCCAACCTCCTCGACTTGAACGCCATCGAGGAGGGGCGGACGAATCTCCGGTTGGAAGCGCTGGACCTCGGCGCGTTGACCCGGCAGGTGGGCGAGAACTTCGCAGGCGTTGCCGCGCAGAAGCAAATCCGGCTCAACCACGTGAACGGCCCTACGACCGCGCCGGCCGTGGGCGACCGCGCGGCGACTTTGCAGGTGCTCGACAATCTGGTTTCCAACGCCCTCAAGTATTCCCCCAAGGGCGGCGAGGTGGCGGTCCGTGTGGTTCCGTTGGCGGATCAAGTGACCGTGGAAGTGGTGGATCGCGGGCCGGGCATTTCCGCCGAAGATCAGGCGAAACTATTTCAGCGCTTCACCAAGCTCACCGCCCGGCCGACCGCCGGCGAAAGCTCGAACGGATTGGGCTTGTCGATTGTGAAGCGGCTGGTTGAGGCGATGAACGGCCGGATTTCGTGCCGCAGCGAGCTGGGTCAGGGCACGACGTTTGTGTTCGCCCTGCCGCGGGAGGTTTCGATCAATGAAGTTGCGACTCCGGCTCCAACCAAGAGAGCGGTGCCGGAAAGGCGAGCCACAAGCCGCGGGGCGACCGTGGAATGGTCGGCTTCTCCCAGCAGTTGAGCGGGCCACGGCCGTCAGAAACTAACCCGCCGCCTGCCGTTCCGCCCATTTCTTCGCGGCGTAACGCTTCACCAGTTTATCCGCGATCACGCCACCAAAGCTATTTGAGTTTCTTCGATCCCTTCGCCGGGGGAAGCCGGCGCTCGAACTTGAGCAGGGCGTTCTCGATACTCAGGACGAGCTTTTCGCGTTCGTGCCGCTCTTCCTCCCGCAGGCTGCGGACTTCGTATTGCAGGCGCATCACAAGATCGCTGAGTTCATCGAACTCCTGCCGGAGCCGGGCGATGCTTTCTTTGTTGTCCTGAACGTCCTTCGCCAGAAAAACCTGGCCGCGAAACAGCTCAAGCAGCTTTTTCAACATGCAGATTGGCCCGGATGAGGTCGAGTTTACGGCGGGTCGCGGTCTCCAGTCGGCGAATCTCGGCGTCGGTCTTCTTCATTTCGCGCCGGATGGTCGCAAGTTCGGCAACGCACTGGTCCATCCCGGCGAGATACTTCGCGTCGCCGTTCGGCAGGCTGGCGAGGGCTGCTGATTTGGTCGTCATGGCCGCACTGTATCAGCGTCTCTCCGGCTTTCAATGCGCGATTACGTGGGACGGCTCAACCGGTTTTGCGTTTTTCGCCACTCATTCCCGCCGCCTGCCGTTCCGCGCGCTTCTTCGCGGCGTAACGTTTCACCAGTTCATCCGCGATCACGCCGCAGAGGATCACCGCGCCGATCACCGCAAACTCGATGTGGGTCGGGATCACGTTCGAGAGCGTGATCATGTTGCGCAACACCTGCATCAATGCCGCCCCGATGATGACCCCGATGATCGTGCCCTCGCCGCCCCGCAACGAGCAGCCGCCCAGCACCGCCGCCGCGATGGCATACAGTTCGTAAAAGTTGCCGAAATCCACCGGTTGCGCGGAGTTCACGTCGAGCACGAACAACATGCCCCCCAGTCCGGCCAGCATCGAGCAGATCACGTAGGCGAGGATGACCATGCGGTCGGTGTTGATCCCCGAGTAACGCGCCGCCTGTTCGTTGCGCCCCAGCGCCAGCAGGTAGCGGCCGTAGATGGTGCGGTTGAGAAAGATCGCCGCCGCCACTGCAACGACGAGCAGAATCAAACACGGCACCGGAATGCCGAAGCCCTCGACGATGGGAATCTTGTAGGTGGCCAGCGCGCGCAGTTCCTTGAAGCCATTGCCGAAGCCCACCGTTTGGTCGCCGGTCAATCCGCGTGCGAGCCCGCGATACAGGAGCAGCGCGCACAACGTCACGACGAAAGGTTGCAGTTTGAGCTTGGTGATGAGCAGGCCGTGCAACAGCCCCACGGACATCGCGCCGATGGCGGTGACGCCCAGCGCCAGCGGCAATGGCCAGCCCTGCACGGCGAGCATCCACGGCAGGCCGCAACCGACGAGGCAGACCACCGAACCGATTGAGAGATCAATGCCGCCGGTGATGATGACGAATGCGACGCCGACGCTCAGAATGCCGAACAAAGCCGTGCGCCGGATGAGGTTCTCCAGATTGTAGGCGCTGGTGAAGGACTCGCTCGATACCGCCGTGAGGATGACGACGAACATCAGCAGTCCGCTGATGCCGAGGATTTTCTTGATCGGGTTCATGGATAAGCTATGCGGCCAGGGCGTCCCGGCCGGTGGCCAGTTGCATGATGGCTTCCTCGCTCAACTGTTCGCGGGTGAGTTCGCCGGTGATCCGGCCTTCGTGCATGACCAGCGCGCGGTCGGACATGCCCAGCACCTCCTCCATGTCGCTCGACACGAAAAGGATCGCCACGCCTTCCCGGGCGAGCTGTTCCATCAGGCCGTAAATCTCGCTCTTTGCGCCCACGTCGATGCCGCGGGTCGGTTCGTCGAGCAGCAGGACTTTCGGGCGCATGGCCAGCCATTTGCCCAGCACGATCTTCTGCTGGTTGCCGCCGGAAAGGTACTGCACCAACTGCCGGTCGTGCGGGGTCTTCACGCGCATCTTCCCGATCATCTCGGCGCTGATGCGATCCTCGGCGGCGAAGTTGAGAAAACCGCGTTGCTGATCGCGTTCCAGACTGGGCAGGCTCAGGTTATGGCGCACCGCCATTTCGAGAATCAGTCCCTGTTGCTTGCGATCCTCCGGCACCAGTGCCAGCCCGGCGGCAATCGCCTCGCGGGGTGACTGGGGCGCGCAAGTGTGGCCGCCGACGTGGATCGTTCCGCCCCGGGCGGGAGTCACCCCGAACAGGGACTGCAAGAGTTCGGTGCGGCCGGCCCCCACCAGGCCGGCCATGCCCACGATCTCGCCGGCCCGCAGTTGAAAGCTCAGCTCCTTCGTCGGATGCGCGGGCGTGCGCAGACGCTCGACCGCCAGCACTGCTTCGCCGGGCGCGTGGGGCTCGTGTTGATAGAATTGCGATAATTCGCGACCGACCATCAAGCGCACCATGCGGTCGTGCGAAATCTCTTCGCGCGCCAGGTCGCCGGCATTCTCGCCGTCGCGCAGCACGGTGACGCGGTCCGCGAGTTCCTTCACTTCACCCAGCCGGTGCGAGATGTAAACCACGCTGACGCCCCGTTGCTTCAAATCGCGGATGACCTTGAAAAGATTCTCCGTCTCGCGGGTGGACAGGCTGGAGGTCGGCTCGTCCATGATCAACACGCGGGCATTCACTGACAGCGCCTTGGCGATCTCCACCAGTTGCTGGCGGCCGATGGGCAGCGTGCTGACAAGGGTGCGGGAATCGATGTCGAGGCCCACGGCGGCCAGAAACTTCCGGGCTGCCTCGTGTTGCGTCCGGCGCTGGAGCAGCGGCCCCTGGCGAAACTCGCGACCGAGAAAAATGTTCGCCGCGGCGTCGAGGTTGTCAGCGAGATTCAACTCCTGATGAATCAGTGCGATCCCGAGTTCGAGCGCGTCGGCGACCTTCCCCAGCGTCACGGGCTTTCCATCCACGAGCACTTCGCCCGTGTCCGGCCGTTGCACGCCGGCGAGGATCTTCATCAAGGTGCTCTTGCCCGCGCCGTTCTCACCGATGACTGCGAGCACTTCGCCGCGGTCAACACGCAGGCTCACCCCACGCAGAGCGCGCACGCCGGGGAACTCCTTCGTGATGGCCCGGACTTCGAGCAGGCAGGGCGGAGCGTCAGCCATGACTCACTCGCCGAGGCGTTGCTTCAACTGCGCCCAGAACTCGTCCACGGTGTCCTTGCGAATTTTGCGGGCGGGCACTTCGATGTATTTATTCTCGGGGATGACCGACAGGTCGCCCGCCAAAACGTCCTTCAAGACCTGCACTGACTTGTAACCGTACTCGTAGGGGTTCTGCACGACGGTGCCGTGGACGATGTCGTCCTGGATCCCCTTGAGCGTCGCCTTGTCTTCGTCAAACCCGATCACCTTCACCTGGCCCGCCTTGCCGGCCTGCTTCAAGGCTTCGAGGATCGCCGGGGGGTTATAGGCGAACAGCCCCACCGCGCCGGCCAGATCGGGATGCTTCGAGAGGGTGTCCTCGACGTTGGCCTTGGCCTTGGCGCGGTCAAATTGGTCGGTCAGCGTGCCCAGCACCGTGAAGCCGTTGCCCGAGGGCTGTGCGGTGGGCGGGTCGAAGCGCTTTTCATCCGGCTCGCGACCGACCAGTTCATCAATGAAACCCTGACGACGGAGCCGCGCGTTGTCCTGTTCCAGCCGGCCGACGAAAACCATGACCTTGCCGCCGTTGGGCAGGGCTTCCTTCATCAACTGCGCCGCCATGCGCCCCGCCTCGTAATTGCTCATGCCGATATAGACCAGCCGTTGGGAGTCGGGCGCATCCGAGTCGGCCGTGACGAGCTTGCTGCGTTCGGCCACCAGATCCAGGATGTCCGTCTGGTTGGCGGGATCAATGGGGCTCACCGCGATACCGTCCGTTCCTTTGGTGATGAGATCTTCGAGGATGCGTTTCTGATCGCTCAAACCCTCGGACGGCATGATCATCGTGGCGTTCACGCTGAAGTCCCGGCCGGCCTGCTCCACGCCCGCCTGGCAGATCACCCAAAAGGGGTCAACGCCGTTGCTCACAAAGACGATCTTCGGGGCTTTGGCAGAAGCGCTGGCCGCCGGGGAGGAACCGGTCGAACTGGAATCACCCGCCGGTTTGCAACCGGCGATGAGCAGCGCCGCGCCGGCCGCGAGGAAAAGAGACAATTGCCGTTTCATAGGGGTGGGTCTTAATTCGCAGAAACCCGGGGAAGCGTCAACGACAAGGAACGCAGTGCTGTGA
>CAYXDZ010000040.1:0-15646 GCA_964463815.1 uncultured Verrucomicrobiota bacterium
GGCGGCACCGCACGCCGGGCATTTGCCACCGACGTGTTTGAACAGATCGAACTCCGGTGCGCCTTCCGGCCGCTTCGACTTCACCACTTCGAAGACCTCGGGGATCACCATGCCCGCCTTGCGCACGACCACCCTGTCGCCGATGCGGATGTCCTTGCGGCGGATCTCGTCCTCGTTGTGCAGCGTCGCACGCGAAATGGTCGAGCCTTGGACGAAGACCGGCTCCAGTTCGGCGACCGGGGTCAGCACGCCCGTGCGCCCGACTTGCACGGTGATCGCCTTGAGCCGTGTCTCCGCCGGCGTGATCCAATGCACCGGCTTGTGGACGATCGCGTAACCCGGCGACCGCGTCTTGGCCGGGATGCGCGCCCAATCGGCCATGGTATTGACCTTGAGCACGAGGCCGTCGATCTCGTAGGGCACCCGCGTGCGCAGGTCGCGGCGCTCGTCGTAATCGGTGACGATTTCTTCGCGATAGACGCGCAGCACTTCGTCGATGCCGTCGCACACCCACCCGACGGGCTGGGTCGGCAGGCCGAACTGCTTCAACGCCTTCAGCATGTCCGAGTGGCGCTCGAATGCGATGCCCTCGCACGCGCCGACGCCGTAAAACACCGCGCGAATCGGCCGTTGGGCGACGAGCTTGGGATCAAGCTGCTTGAGCGCGCCGGCGGTGGCGTTGCGCGCATTGGGAAACGGTTTCTCACCGGCTTCGTCCAGGCGGGTGTTCAACTGCTCGAAATCGGCGATGGTCATGAACGCTTCGCCGCGGACTTCCAGCAACTCGGGCAGGTCGCCCGCCCCAGCTTCGAGCTTCAACGGAATCGCGCGCACCGTGCGGAGATTGACGGTGATGTCGTCGCCGGTCTGGCCGTCGCCGCGCGTCGCCCCGAGGACAAGCTGGCCGGCGCGGTAATGCACGCTGATCGACACCCCGTCCACCTTGGGTTCGATGATGTATTGCACGTCCTCACGGCCAAGCTTCTTGCGAACGTCGCGGTCAAAGGCGTGGAGACCTTCGACGGTGTTCTCGTCCTGTGCGCGGTTGCGCCTTTCGCGATCAGGTTCCTCGACGGGCGTGGGATGATCCGCGGACTCGATCTTCTCGAGCGAGAGCATCGGCTGGAGGTGCTTGATGCGCTGGAAACCCTTGGTGGGCGCGCCCCCGACACGCTGGCTGGGCGAGTCCGGCGTGACCAGTTCGGGGAATTGTTTCTCCACATCGAGCAGCGCCTGGTAAAGCTGGTCGTACTCGAAGTCGCTGATCGCCGGCCGCGCCTCGACGTAATAGAGTTGGTCGTGACGCCGGATCTTCGTGACGAGTTCAGCGTGGTGTTTCCGGGCTTCCGCGGCGGTCATGGTGAAGTGGTGGCGGGTTGTCGTTGCTCGAACCAAGCGGGTGTCATGGTCGCAGTCGAACGTTCGAGTTCCATGGAACTTCCTCGATCATGGCGTGCGTGTTCACAGTTCAAGATGCTCAACTTCGAAGTAATCGGTATCAATCCACTCAAGCAGGCGACCGAATTGTGAGGTCTCGAAAACGTTGCCGGCTTCGCAACTGAAAAAATCTGGCTGTTCCAGCTCCGGCCGCACCAGGTCGATTTCCAGCAGCCCGCCCTCTGGAAACTCAACATTGATCGTTTCACCTCGAGTTTCCTCGGAGATAATCGGCAAGCAGAGTTCAACAAACCGAATATCTTCCGAAATCGGTCCGCAAGGTGCGGCCTCCGTAAGCAGCAAGTGATAATCACCCCCAATCTCTGCCAACTCCTCCGGGGACCGGTCGAAAAAACTCATGTCACCTTTGGCGAACGGAACCAGGACACATTTTGAAATCTGCACCGGCACTGTCTTGATCAGCGAAAGTGCGGGTATCTCGGCGAGAACCTCTTGGCGAACCAGTAAGTTGAGTTTTGGTTGGGTCACCCAAGTATCAGCAGCCAAGTTGTAAATGTATTCCAGCGGGCTCTGGCCGGTTTCATCAAGATCTGCCGGGTCTCCAGTGCGGCGGGCGTAACCGTGGAACAACGTGGCATGACAGGCTGTTATTTCCGGATCATTGAAGAATCTGGTTTTACCACGAATCGCTACGTAGTTCTTTTTGCGCCGTGTCATATGATGCGAATCACGTGAATCGTTTGGTTAAGCATTACCAGACCATCAAGTCGCACAGGTGAGGGTGGTTGACGGTTCGCAGCAAAGCTGAAAATCACCCCTTCAATCCCAGCAACTCACGCTGCCAGCGCATCAACGCTTCCGCTGCCTCCTTGCCGTCCTGTGCGAGGGCCATCAGTTCGGCCTTGCTGGCGATGAGGGTCGGATCAATGCCGAGCGCGGTGGCCTGTTCGTCGCGGTGCTGCCGGAGCTTTTCGAACCGGGCGATGTCCTGCTCGGAAGCGCGCCGGCCCCGGCGCGCGAGCGGCCGCGGACAATCGTCATCCGGTACAGCGAGCCCTTGGTCGAGGGCGTCGCGCACGCCGGCCTTGCGCCGGGAAGTGAGAAAGCGCGGTGCCGGGGGCGGCCGGTGGGGCGCGCGTTCGGCGTCCTCGGCGAGTTTCACCATCTGTTCGTGCGGCAGGATGAAGTACGGTGGACGATTGCTGTTGATGGCCTCCTGTTCACGCCATTGCCAGAGCGCGCGCAAGACTGCCAACCCGCGCGGCCGGAGCTTGCTGCTGCCCTTGATGCGCCAGAGCTGATCCTGGTCCACCGCCTCCGGGTGCGCGGCTTCATGGACGAGCCGCTGGCAGGTTTCGCGATGCCACTCGACGCGGCCGAGGGCTTCGAGTTCCTTGCGCAAGGCATCCGCGAGCGCCTTGAGGTGGTGGGTGTCGTTGCGGGCGTACTGCTCCATGCGGGGCGTGAGCGGGCGCCGGCCCCAGTTGGCGGTTTGGGAGCCCTTCTCGAGTTCCACCCCGAAATACTTCAGCACGAGATCCCGCAGGCCAAAGGTCTGATTGCCGATGAGCCGACCGGCGAGCATCGTGTCAAAGACCGCGCGCGGGACGAACCCATATTGCCGGCGCAACAGCCGCAGATCGTAGTCGGCACCGTGAAGAATCAAATCCCGGCCGTGCAGGCTGTCCCACAGCGGGCCCAGATCAAAACCGGCGAGCGGGTCCACGAGGTAGTCACCGGATTCGATGCCGAACTGGAGGAGGCAGACTTTTTCAGGATACGCGTGGCGGCTGTCCGCCTCCGTATCCACCGCGATCCATTCCGCCTGGTCCAATTTCAGCAAAAAGTCACGCAACGCCGCTTCCGTGTTGATCACGGCCAAATGATACGGAAACGGACTCCGGGCAAAAGGGGAAAAACAAATTTGCCAATTCCGGCCGGTTCACCGCTATTCTGAGCATCCGACGAGAGTAAATCCCGGCGGACTCCGTCCAATCCGGGAAGTGGATTACCTTCAAACACGCCTGCCACCATGAACTTGAAAACCTTGCTCCTGACCAGCCTGCTGCCAGCCTTGTGCCCGATGGCAATCGTCTCCGCAGCGGAAAACCCCACAATCGCGGCCAACGCCGGCAATGCGCTGGGGCTGGAGGTGCTCATCAAGGGCACGCGACCCGATGCCAACGCGCTGCTTTCGCCCTACTCGATCCAGTCCGCGCTGGCGATGACGTACGCGGGCGCGGCGGGCGATACCCGGTCGGAAATGGCCCGGGTGCTCCATTACCCGGCGGACGACGCGGAATTGCACGCCTCC
This sequence comes from uncultured Verrucomicrobiota bacterium, assembly GCA_964463815.1. Lineage (GTDB taxonomy): Bacteria > Verrucomicrobiota > Verrucomicrobiia > Limisphaerales > RI-55 > RI-55. Next base: position 3,713 of record CAYXDZ010000040.1, read on the forward strand.
TTCGCCGCCCTGCGCAAACGGTTGGATGAGATGGTTCAGACTGCCGCGCGTCATGGCCGACCAACCGCCGTTGCCGGCGAGCCGTTGACCCTGAAGGTCGCGAACCGCTTGTTCGGCCAGTTTGACCAAGAGTTCCGGCCGGCGTTTCTGGCGCTCACAGCGGACACCTACGGGGCGCCCTTTCAGCCATTGGATTTTGAGGCGGATCCCCACGCCGCCCGGCAGCACATCAACGGCTGGGTCGCTGAGCAAACTCGAGAGCGCATCCGCGACCTGATCCCCTCGTCGGGAATCACCAGGGACACGCGGTTGGTCCTGGTGAACGCCATTCACTTGAAAGCACCGTGGGCGACGCCGTTCGAGGAACGGGCGACCCGTCCTGAACCATTTTATCTCGCGGACGGTGAAGCGGTGTCGGTGCCGACCATGAAAACCCAAGGCCGGCTGGGCCACCGCCGGGAAGACGGCTTCACAGTGGTGACCGTGCCGTACGCGGGGGGCGGGCTTCAGTTGCTGGTCTTGCTGCCCGATGCGGTGGACGGACTGGCCGAACTGACGGCGAAGTTGACCCCGGAAATGCTGGCTGACTTTGCCCGGGCCGGGGGCGCGGAGGTGAGGCTGCACCTGCCCAAGTTCAAGCTGGAACCGCCGATGATGCCGCTGGGTGAAACCTTGCAGGCGCTCGGCATGCGGACGGCCTTCGACCAGCCGGAACGCAGCGCCAATTTCGACCGCATGGCTCCCCGTAAACCGGACGACTACCTCTTCATTTCCGAGGTGTATCACCAGACCTTCCTGGACTTGGACGAAAAGGGGACGGAGGCCGCCGCCGCGACCGCCGTGGTCATGATGCGGCCGACTTCGGTGCCGGTTGATCCGCCCCAGCCCGTCGAAGTCCGGGTGGATCGGCCGTTCTTGTTCGCGATTCAACACCGGTCGAGCGGTGCCTGCCTCTTCCTCGGGCGCGTCGTCGATCCGCGGTGAATTGGGCGCGGGTGTTCCGACCGCCGGTCATTCTCCGGGCAAAGTTGAATTCGCCGATTCTTCATCCCAGCGGGGAGGGAGCTGCGACATGGGCCGAACAGTCATCTCAAAAAGCCTCCGGAAAAGTGGCTTGCGCCGGCCGGGGGCGGCCTTTAGTTTCCCGCCCTCTTGAGCCGGGCTGGTAGCTCAATGGTAGAGCAGCGGCCTTTTAAGCCGTTGGTTCGGGGTTCGAGTCCCCGCCAGCCCACCACTTTTTCTCCGTTGGCGCAGCGAGAGAGCTTCGTGCCGCCCGCGGACGCAGCAGCAACCATTACGCAAAGACATCTATGGCAACCACCGCAAACGCCAACGAACTCCGCCGGGGCATGGCGATCATGTACAATGGCGACGTCGCCGTCGTGCTCGAGGTTCAGCACCGCACGCCCGGCAATCTCCGCGCCTTCGTCCAGGCCATCATCCGCAGCATCCGCACCGGCAAGTCCGGCGACGTGCGCTTTGCCTCGACTGAAAAAGTGGAAGTGGTCCCCATGATGACCAAGAAGATGGAGTTCAGCTACATGGACCAGGCGGACTATGTGTTCTCGGACCCGGAGACCTACGAAACGGTCAACCTCGCGCCCGAGTTGGTGGGTGACGTGAAGAACTACCTCGTCGAAAACGCGCAAGTCACCATGACTTTTGTTGAGGACCGCGCTGTCTCCGTCGAACTGCCCCCCAGCGTGGTGCTCACCGTGAGCGACGCCCCCGAGGGCGTCAAAGGTGACTCCGCCAACAACGTGATGAAGACGATCACGATGGAAACCGGCGTCACGGTGCAGGCGCCGCTCTTCATCAAAACGGGTGAAAAGATCAAGATCGACACCCGCACGGGCAAGTACATGGAACGCGCCTGACGCTGGCGCGTGTCCGGAGCGGACAATTTGGAGCCGGCCTTCGCTTGAAGGCCGGCTTTTTTGCACCCGGATTCCCCCGGGCTCCCGTCAAGCCGCGCGGCTCGTCGCAGCTTGATAAGCGGGCCAGTCGGCAAAACCTTTCGGCTCGAATGAATACCACGTGTCCATCGGCGCCTCGGCCGCCAGCGGCCAGCCGTTCGCGAAACGCTCCACCAGGTCCGGGTTGCTGATGTAGGGCCGGCCGAAGGCGATCAAGTCCGCGTCGCCCCGGGCGATGGCGGCTTCGGCCGCTTCCTGCGTGTAGCCGCAGTTGCCCATCAACGGCCCGCTGAACACGCCGCGGATGTCCCGAAGGGTCACCGGTTCGCCCAGTTGGTGAAAACCAAACGCCAGCCCGTCCATCACGTGCAGGTAACTGAGGCCGTACTGATCCAGCTCCTTGGCCGCGTGGAGAAAGGTCTCCCGGTAGTCCGGCGAGCCCATGTCGTTGAAGACGCCGTTCGGCGCCAGACGCACCGCCACTCGATTCGCCGGAAACACCGTGCTGACGGCCTCGACAATCTCGCGCAGGAAGCGAAAGCGGTTTTCAATCGAGCCGCCATAGCGGTCCGTGCGGTGATTGGTCTTCGACTGGAGGAACTGATCAATCAGGTAGCCGTTCGCACCGTGAATCTCGACCCCGTCAAACCCCGCCGCCTTCGCGCGCCCGGCGGCCAGTCGATAATCCTCCACCACCCGCGGCACTTCTTCCGTCGCGAGCGCGCGCGGAGTTTCGTAAGGCTGCTTGCCGTTCGGCGTGTGGATCTGGTCTCCGTTCAGTTTGATCGCCGACGCCGAGACTGGCAGCGACCCATCCTGGCGGAAGCTGCTGTGCGACGCGCGACCACAGTGCCAGAGCTGGAGGAAGATCGGCGTGCCTTTCGCATGCACGGCGTCGGTCACCTTCCGCCAGGCGGCCGCCTGGGCATCGGTGTGGATGCCGGGATTGTTCATCCAGCCGATGGCCTGTTCGGAAATCGACGTGGCCTCCGTGATCAACAGGCCCGCGCCGGCTCGCTGGGCGTAGTACTCGGCCATCAAGTCGTTGGGCAGACGCTCGACCCCGGCGCGGGCGCGGGTCATGGGCGCAAGCGCGACGCGGTTTTTCAAGGGCAGGTCGCGGAGCTGAAAGGCGGTAAGTAGTGCGGGCATAATAATCCTGATGAAGATGGTTTTTGGGCAAAGATCACCTTTTGCCGTCCGGTTCTAGAACCTTCGGCGGAACCTCGTCGGTGATGTTTGGATGGCTTACGACTGCGGGGCCGCGCCGGCGATGCTCAGGGTGAGCTCGATTTCGTCGGCGACCTTGTCCTGCGGTGCGGCGGGGTTGATGCCGAAGTCGGCGCGCTTGATCATGAAGGTCGAACGGATCACCAGCAAGTCACCCTGCATCTGGCCGTTGCTGCGCGCGCCGAGTTTGCCCTTCAGGTAGGTCAGCTTCACCGGCACGGTGATTTCCTTGGTCACGCCCTTGAGGGTGAAGGCACCCGTCACGTCGGCCGTGGTGTTGTCGCCCTCGGTTTTCACATTCTTCATCGACTTCGCCTCGAACGTGATCTCGCCATGCTTCGCGGTGTCCATCCACTGTTCGCCGTGCATGTGCTCCTTCATCATGCCGTTGGGTACCATCAACGTCTTCGCATCGATCACGATCTTACCAGTGGTCTTACCGGGATGCGCCGGGTCAAAGGTGACCTTGCCGCTGACCCCGTTGGCGCTGCCGTTGATGGCTTCGAGCGGCGCATCAAGCTTGAACACGGCGTTGTTCACGCCTTTGGGATCCTTGAAGTCAAACGTGAGCGGTGCGGCGAACGCGGAACCGGCAACAGCGGTGAGGGTGAGGAGCGAGAGGAGGGATTTCTTCATATGGATCAAGTGTTGTTGTTTTTGGTTTTCCGAAAGAAAAGGGAACCAGCCGCGAGCGCACCCGCGCCGAGCAACGAGGCCCCCAGAAAGTCCACGCCGGCCACGAAGCGATCTTCATAGACCGGAGTTTCGATGCCGGTGATTTCGTCGAGTTGCATCGTCTGCACGCTGGTCTGGCTCCAGCCACGATGCGCACCGGTCGCCAGCCAGACGGCTGCACCACCCAGCGCGATCAGCAACGCGAGGACCAGCAAAGCGCGGGCAATTTTCGATCTCTTCATGCTGTTAAATCAGGGTTGGAGGAACGACGGCCGACAATCTTCCTTCGATTGCCGGCGCGTCAACCCGTTCAATTCATGTCGAAGATGAGCACCTGGGCGCCGCCCCGGGCGGTGAACTTCAGTTCGGTTTCGTCGCTGACTTCGCCACCATCACCACCGGTCAGCGGCTGGCCGTTCAATTCCACGTTCCCTTCCGCGACGTGAACCCACGCATGCCGGCGCGGCCGTAACGTGTGTGTCACGGAATCGCCATTCTTGAACTTGCCGAGCAATAACTCGGTGTCCTGGTTGATCGCCAGGCTACCGTCGCGGCCCGTTTTGCTCGTGATGAGATGGAACCGGCCGGTCTCGGCGTCGGTCATCTTTTTCTCGTCATAGCGCGGTTCGTAGCCGCGCTTGTCGGGCAGCACCCACATTTGCAGGAGATGCACCGGCTCGGACTTCGACGGATTGAATTCGCTGTGTTGCACACCCGTGCCGGCAGCCATGTACTGGAACTCGCCCGGCCGGATCACGCGGCCGTTGCCCAGTGAGTCCTTATGTTCGAGCGCGCCGCTGAGCACGTAGGTGATGATCTCCATGTCGCGGTGCGGATGGGTGTCGAATCCGCCACCCGGCGCGACGCGGTCGTCATTGATCACCCGCAGCGAGCGGAAACCCATGTGCTGGGGATCGTAGTAGTCCGCGAAGCTGAAGGTGAAGTGCGTGTCGAGCCAGCCGTGATTCGCCCGGCCCCGGTCATTTGCTTTGCGTAGCTTTGTCATGGGCAGACTGTAACCACGGATCGCGTCGCCGGGGAAAGACCATGTTGCTTCGCTGACGATGCTCAACGGGTATGGTGAATTAACCTGTGGCGAAAGACTGGCACGTTGGAACGTTCGCCGGCTATGAGCTCGCCTGGTGGGCCGCGAAAACTGGCCGCAACCTGATCGGCGCGTTGACTCGCCTACAAACTCGTGACCACCCGCCTCAGTTCGAGCGCCTGGTTTTGGCCTTGAGCCACCGGGAGCCGGCCGGCTCTTTCACGACGATTTCATACTCCGGGGACTGCTCCCAGCCTCCACCCAGCGCCTTGATGAACTGCACCAGCGCGGTCTGTCGAAGGCCGGCCACCCGGGCCGCTTCCAATCTCGCGGCCAGCCGGGTGCGCTGGGACTCGATCACTTCGAGATAGCTTGCGATGCCGCCTTCGTAACGATTGACGGCAAATTGGTAGGTGCGTTCAGCGGCGGCTTCGGTGTTCGCAATCGCTTCGGCTTCCCGGGCCAGCAGCTTCAGTGTGGTGAGGCTTTCCTGTACTTCGGCAAATGCCACGATCACTTGCTGGCGATAGTTGGCGGCTGCTTCCTCAAACGCCCCGCGCGCCCGCTCCAGGTTCGCGCGGTTGCGACCGCCCGCGAAAATGGGCAGGGACAGGCTCGGTCCGATGGACCACACGCGGCTGTCCCAATTGAAAAGCGAATCCAGTTCCGCGCTGGCGAAACCGGCGGAACCGGTGAGGCGCAGCACGGGGAAAAAGCCGGCCTTGGCCACGCCGATGCGGGCATTCGCCGCCGCGAGTTGACGTTCTGCGGCCGCCACGTCCGGCCGTCGCTCGAGCAGTTCCGCCGGCAGCGCGGGGGGCACGGCCGGCAGTTCGAACGTCGCATCGGCCACTTCCGCCACCGTGAAGCCCGGAGCCAGGGAACCGGTCAAAATCGCAAGCGCCGTCTCGTAGGTGGCGCGCTGCCGATCGAGTCGCACCAGGTCCGTCTCCGCCAGCGCGACTTCAGTGTCGGCACGGGCAAGATCGAGCTCGGGCGTGGTGCCGGCGTTCACCCGTGCTTGAAGCAGCTCGCGGGCGTCGCGGCGCAGCTTGATCGAAGCGCGCACCACGTTTCGCTGCCGGTCAACGGCGCGCAGGTTGAAGTAATTCCGCGCGACTTCAGCCTGCACGCTCAACAGCGCATTGTTGAAGTCCGCCGCGCTGGCCTGGGCTTCGGCCCGGGCCCCCTCGAAGGAACGCCGCACGCGTCCCCACAGGTCGATCTCGTAACTCAAGTCCAGCGGGACGCGAATCGCGCTGGCGGTCAGATCGCCGAAGCTCGGCTCCTGGTTGGGCGTGTAGCGCTGCCGGTCGGCATTGGGATTCAAGCTGACCGCAGGCATGAATTCGCTGCGGCTGATCCGCGCGGCGGCGCGAGCTTGATCGAACCGCGCGAGGGCGGCGCGCAGCGACTGGTTGTTCGTGGTCGCGCGGTCCACCAGCGTGTTTAGCGTGGCGTCGTTGAACACTTCCCACCACGGACCCTTCGGGCGGGTGTCGGCGGGCGTCGCCTCCTTCCAAGCGGGCGCGTCGCGGAAACCCGCCGGCACCGCGTTCGTCGGGCGCTCGTAATCCGGACCGACGGTGAATACCGCGGCCTGCGCCGGCAGGGCGATCACCAACGCGCTCGCGCTGATCACCAGAGCAAGGGCTGCGGTGCTGGCTCCGGGCAAAACTGATCCCCCCGCTCCATGACCCGGCGCGGAAGTCGGTGCAGGTTTCGGCGTCGTCTTCTTCACGCCGAGCTTCATCAACACGACGTAAAACACCGGCGTGAGGAACAGGCCGAAGATCGTGACGCCAATCATGCCGGAGAAGACCGCCACACCCATGGCCTGGCGCATCTCGGCCCCGGCACCGGTCGAGATCACCAGCGGGAACACGCCCGCGATGAAGGCGATCGAGGTCATGAGGATCGGGCGCAGACGCAACCGGCATGCTTCGATCGCCGCGTCCACGGGCGACATGCCCTCGTCCTGTTTGTGCTTGGCGAACTCGACGATCAGAATGGCGTTCTTGCAGGCCAGCCCGACCAGTACGATGAGGCCGATCTGCGTGAAGATATTATTGTCGCCGCCGCTTAACCACACGCCCGCGATGGCGAAGAGCAAACAGAGCGGCACCACCAGGATGATGGCGAGCGGCAGCCGGAAGCTTTCGTACTGGGCCGCCAGCACCAGGAACACGAGCAGGATGCAGAGCGGGTAAATGTACACGGCCGTGTTCCCCGCGAGGATGCGCTGGTACGTGAGATCGGTCCATTCGTAGGCAAATCCCTTGGGCAGGTGCTCGCTCGCGAGCTGCGCCATGAGCGCCTCGGCCTCGCCGGAACTGACGCCCGGCGCGGCCCCGCCGTTGACCTCCGCCGCAGGATAACCGTTGTAACGCATCACCTTGTCCGGGCCGTAGGATTCCTTCACGGTGACGAGCGTGCCGAGCGGGACCATCTGCCCGGCGGCGTTGCGGGTCTTGAAGCGGGTGATGTCGTCGGCCCGGTCGCGAAAGCTCGCATCCGCCTGGGCGATCACCTGCCAGGTGCGGCCGAACATGTTGAAGTCGTTCACGTAGAGCGAGCCGAGATAAATCTGCATGGTCTCGAACAGGTTTTGCAGCGGCACGCCTTGTGACTTGGCCTTCACGCGGTCGATCTCCGCTTCGAGTTGCGGCACGTTGACCGTGAAGGTGGAAAACAACCCGGCCAGCCGCCCCGAAGCATAGCCCTGGCCGATCAACGCCTGGGTGTTCTGGTAAAGTGCGTCGTAGCCAAGGCCGGCGCGATCCTCGACGAACATCTTGAAACCGCCGATCTGGCCGATGCCATTCACCGGCGGCGGCATGACGGTGAGGATGTAGGCTTCCTGGATGCCGGCAAACTGCGCGTTCAACGCCTCGGCGATGGCCGGCCCGCTCAGCTCCGGTGACTTGCGCTGGTCGAAATCCTTCAAACAGAAGAACACGATGCCCGCGTTCGGCGCGACGCTGAAGCCGCTGATGCTCAGGCCGGGGAATTGCACGGCGCTCTCGACGCCGGGATGGTTCAGGCCGATTTCGCCCATCTTGCGCATGACGGCGTCGCTGCGTTCGAGCGACGCGCCGTCGGGCAGTTGCGCAAAGGCGATCAGATACTGCTTGTCCTGCGTGGGCACGAAGCCGGTCGGCACCTTCGTGAAGCTCCAGCCGGTGAGATAGACCAGCCCCACATAGAGCACGAGAGCGATGGCGCTCTTGCGCAACACGCCCGCGACCGCCGCTCCGTATTGGTCGCCCGCCCACGTGAAGGCGCGGTTGAACGGACGGAAAACCCAGCCAAACAACCGGTCCATGATGCGCGAAACAATGTCCGTCTTCGCGTGATGCGGTTGCAGCAGCACCGCCGCGAGCGCCGGCGAGAGCGTAAGCGAGTTGAACGCGGAGATCACCGTCGAGATCGCGATGGTGATGGCGAACTGTTTGTAGAACTGACCGGTCAACCCGCTGATGAACGCCGTCGGAATGAAGACCGCGCACAGCACCAGCGCAATCGCGATGATCGGACCGGTGACCTCGTCCATTGCCTTCTTGGTCGCCTCGAACGGCGACAGCCCGAGCGCGATGTTGCGCTCGACGTTCTCGACGACGACGATGGCGTCATCGACCACGATGCCGATCGCCAGCACGAGGCCGAAGAGCGTCAGCATGTTGATGCTGAAACCCAGGGCAAGCATGACCGCAAACGTGCCAACGAGCGATACCGGCACGGCCGCCAGCGGGATGATCGAAGCCCGCCACGTTTGGAGGAAGAGGATGACCACTACGACGACCAGAAACACCGCTTCGAGGAGCGTTACCACCACCGCCCGGATCGAACTGCGGACAAACACGGTCGGGTCATAAACCACGGAGTAATCGAGGCCTTCGGGGAAGTTTTGCTTCAACTCGTCCATGGCGTTGCGGACATCGGTCGAGAGCTGCAAGGCATTGGCCCCGGGCGACTGGAAGATCGGAATCGCCACCGCCTTCTTGTTGTTGAGCAGCGAGCGCAGCGAATAGCCGGAAGCGCCCAGTTCGATGCGGGCGACGCTCTTGAGCAGCGTCTTTTCCCCGTTCGGCCCGGTCTTGACGATCACCTCGCCGAACTCCTCGGGATCGAGCAGCCGGCCCTTGGCGTTGATCTGGAGTTCGAGACCGACCGGACTGCTCAACGGCTGCTGGCCGACCGCGCCCGCCGCGATCTGCACGTTCTGCTCGCGCAGCGCATTGACAATGTCACTCGCCGTGAGGTCGCGCGCCGCGGCTTGATCGGGATCGATCCACACGCGCATCGCGTAATCACCGGAGCCGAACAACTGCACCGAGCCGGCACCGGGAATGCGCGCGAGCACGTCCTTCACCTGGAGCGTGGCGTAGTTGCGCAGATAGACTTCGTCGTAACGCCCGTCGGTCGAGAGCAGGTGAACCACCATCGTCAGGTCGGGCGACTGTTTCGTCGTCGTAACGCCGAGCCGGCGGACTTCCTCCGGCAACTTGGGCAGCGCCTGGGCCACCCGGTTTTGCACCTGCACCTGCGCGTCGTCGATGTTCGTGCCGAGCTTGAACGTGACGGTCAACGTCATCACGCCGTCGCTCGTCGCTTGCGAGAACATGTAGAGCGAGTTCTCGACCCCGTTGACCGCCTGTTCGAGCGGCGCGGCCACGGTCTCGGCGATGGTCTTGGGGTTCGCGCCGGGATACGTCGCGACCACGACGATGGTCGGCGGCACGACCTCGGGATACTCGCTGATCGGCAGCACCCGCATCGAGATCAGGCCGAGCAGGAACACGATGATGGACAAGACGGCCGCGAAAATCGGCCGGCGGATAAAGAAGTGAGCAAATTTCATGACAAGTCTTCGGGTAAGACGCCCTTGAACAGCGGCTGGGTGATTGGAACCGGGTGATGGTGAAGGGCCGCGGTGGGGTCAGCGCAGCGCCGTTTTGGTTTCGCTCCCCGTGGGTGTCGGTTCCGCGTCGATGGGCGTCACCGGCATGCCCGGTCGCACGCGGGCCAGGCCGTTGACGACGATTTTCTCCCCGGCTTGCAAACCCTCGCGCACGACCCGCTTGCCATTGACCAGGTGACCGAGTTTCACCGGGCGGTAGGCGGTGGTGTTCGTGGCGGTGAGCGTGAGCACGAACTTTTGCGCCTGGTCCGTGCCAATCGCGGTTTCCTCGACCAGCAACGCCGGAGCCCGCGCCCCGGCCGGCAGGCGGATGCGCGCGAACAAGCCGGGCACGATGCGCCCTTCGGGGTTCGGGAACACCGCGCGTAGCACGATGCTGCCGGACTGGGCGTCGAGCCGGTTGTCAAACGACTCGATGCTGCCCGCATGCAGGTAACTTTCCTCATCGGCGAGCTGGAGCTCCACCGGCACCTTGCCTTCGCCGTTCTTCGCGAGTTTCCCGGCCTGGTTCAAGGCGTTGAACTCGAGCAGGGCGTTTTCATCCATGTCCGCATACACGTAGATTGGGTCCACCGAAACAATGGTGGTCAGGACGCTCGCGGGGGCGGCGATGCCGCCGACATAGTTGCCCTCGGTGATGAACGCGCGACTCACCCGGCCGTTGATGGGGGCGCGGATCTCCGTGTATTCGAGGTCGAGCCGGGCCAGATCGCGGGCGGCCTCCGCGGCGAGCAGGCCCGCCCGGGCTTCGCTGTAGCGCGCCTGCCGCTGGTCGGCTTCCTCGGTGGAAATGGCCTTGTTCTCCAACAGGCTGGCCGTGCGGGCGGCTTCCCGTGCGGCGTTGTCCATGCGGACTTTCGCCTGTTGATACTCGGCTTCGCGCTGGTTGAACTCCGCCTGATACCAGCGCGGATCAATCACAAACAACACGTCGCCCTTCCGCACCAACTGGCCGGATTGAAACTTCACCTCCCGGATGTGCCCGGCAACGCGCGGACGCACCTCGACCATTTCCACCGCTTCGGTGCGGCCGGTGAACTCGTTCCATTCGATCAGCTGCTCCTCGGTGACGGGCGCGACCGTGACCTGCGGCGGCGGTGCGGCGGCGGACGGGGAGGCTGGTTGCTTACAGCCCGTGGCGAGCAGCGGCAGCGACGACAGCACCGCGGTGAAGGCGAGGTGCTGACCAACGGATTTCAAGGCAGACAATTTCATGAGACGGCAATAATTTCAGTTTACTGTTCAGTCAACTATCAGGGAAAAATCAGGCGGCCACCGGCGTGCGCCGGCTCCGCGGGAGTTTCGCTCCCAGCAGCTCAAACGTGGTGGCGGTCAGGTTTCGCAGCACGCCCAGGTCGTTCTGAATCCGCGCCTGCGTCATCAATCCGAGGTGATAGGCATGGATAATGTCCGCCTTGGCACGGGCGTTGGGAGCGTGAATCAGGCCCTCGGCGTGGGCATCGCGAATCGCGGTCTCCAGGTACTTGAGGCCGTGGGCCATAATCGCCTGGACTTTCTTTTGCAGACCCTTCTCCTGGGTGCTGATCTCCGTGCCCAGCGTGCAGAGCGGGCAGCCCAGCACGCACCCATGCCGGGCCTTCAAATCAACCTGTTCTTGCAGGCTGAACTCGCAATGTCGCCGGATCCGCTCCAGCGGCGGCACGGACGCCGAGAACAGGGCGTCGAGCTGCGGGCGGTACTTCTCCCATTCCGCCTCCAGGGCCGCCTCGGCCAGCGCCGCCTTGTCGGGAAAGAAGTAATAGAAGCTGCCCTTCTTGACGCCCGCCCTTTCGCAAATCTGGTCGATGGTGGTGCTGTCGTACGAGCCGGTCCAGAACAGCTCGGCAACGGCTTCCATCAAACGTTCTCTGGCATCACTGACGCGGCCCATAAGGGTGTGTTGGTGTGTCTCGGGTGGTTCGTCTCCCGCGCCGGGTTCGGGCGCGGAGCGGAAGATAGGCAATTAGACCAAACGGTCAACTATTAATTCCATGAAGTTTGCCCGGGCACCGCCAGCGCCTGCGTGCGATTGGCTGGTTTGACGGCCCGCCACCATTGGCTGCTTGTCGCCGCCGCTCCGCCCGCTATCGTCACGGCGAGATGGAACTGCGACACCTGCGATACTTTGTGGCCGTGGCCGAGGAGGA
>CAYXDZ010000041.1:0-15541 GCA_964463815.1 uncultured Verrucomicrobiota bacterium
TTGCACCGCCTACAACGCGGACTTCGACGGTGACCAGATGGCCGTGCATGTGCCGTTGTCGGTCGAGGCCCAGATGGAGGCGCGGCTGCTGATGATGGCGCCGTTGAACATTTTCAACCCGTCAAGCGGCAAGCCGATCATGACGCCGACGCAGGACATCACGCTCGGTTGCTATTACCTGACGGCCGAGCCCCGGGCGGTGAACCAGAAAAAGGATCAGCGTCTGAAATTGTTCGGTTCGAAGCCGGAAGTGATCTTCGCTTACGACGACGGTTCCGTCGGCTTGCATGAACGCATCCGGCTGGCTAATCCGGACTTCGGTCGCACCACGGTCTACGGGGACGCGACGCGCAAGGTGATCGAGACCACGGTGGGTCGCGTGTTGTTCAGCGAGATCTGGCCGTTGGAACTTGGGTTCCCGAACCGGGTCGTGGGCAAGTCACAGATCGGTGACCTGATCTGGCATTGCTACAAAGTCTGCGGCCACGCGCGCACGGTGGTCACGCTCGACCTGCTCAAGGAAACGGGCTTCCGTGAAGCGACCCGCGCCGGCGTGTCGATCGGCATTGACGACATGATCATCCCGAAGGAAAAGAACCAGGAGATCAAGACCGCGCAGGATCAGATCAACGAAGTCGAGAAGCAGTATCGCAAAGGTGTCATCACGCCCGGTGAACGTTACAACAAGATCATCGATATCTGGACGCACTGCACCGATCAGATTTCCAACGTGATGATCAGCACGCTGCGCGAGAACCACGGCAAGAAAGAGTTCAATCCGGTGTTCTTGATGGTCGATTCCGGGGCGCGCGGTAACAAAGCCCAGGTCCGCCAGCTCGCAGGGGTGCGCGGCCTCATGGCCAAACCGTCCGGCGATATTATCGAGAAACCCATTTTGTCGAACTTCCGCGAGGGGTTGACGGTGCTCGAGTATTTCATCTCGACGCACGGGGCGCGCAAGGGGCTCGCGGATACCGCCCTCAAGACGGCGGATTCGGGCTACATGACGCGCAAGCTGGTGGATGTCTCGCAGGATGTGATCATCCGCGAGGTGGATTGCGGCACGATGAACGGCATCTGGGTGTCCGCGATTTCCGAGGGCGAGGATGAGGTGGTGAAGCTCGCCGAGCGGCTGGTGGGGCGCGTGTCCTGTGATGATATTCATGATCCAAGTGATCTGAAGTCGTTGCTGGTGCCGGCCAATGGCGAGATCGATGAGGTGATCGCCAAGCGGATCGATGGCGCGGGGGTGGAGCGGGTGAAGATTCGCTCGGTGCTGACGTGCGAGACGAAGCAGGGCATCTGCGGGCGTTGTTACGGCCGGAACCTGGCGACGGGTGCGTCGGTGAAGTTGGGCGAGGCGATCGGGATCATCGCGGCGCAGTCGATCGGCGAGCCGGGGACGCAGTTGACGATGCGGACGTTTCACATCGGCGGAACGGCGCAGGGCATGTTCAAGCAGCCGCAGATCAAGTCGAAGCATGATGGTATTGTGAAGTATGTGGATCTGCGCTTGGTGCAGCTCGACGAGGAGAATTGCATTGTGTTGAACAAGAATGGGGCGATCCAGATTCTCGGCGAGGATGGCCGGGAGTTGGAGGCGCACAACCTGGTGATCGGGTCGGTGATCTCGGTGGCGGATGGGGGCCGGGTGAAGAAGGGGCAGGCGTTTGTGCAGTGGGATCCGTATAATGTGCCGATTCTCTCGGAGAAGGCGGGGAAGGTGAAGTTCCACGATATCATCGAGGGGGTGACGATGAAGTATGAGGCGGATCAGCAGACGGGCCAGGAGGCGCTGGTGATCATCGAGCATAAGGAGGATTTGCATCCGCAGATCATCATCGAGGATAAGGACGGGACGGCGCTGGCGAATTATCCGATCCCGTCGGGGGCGCATGTCGTCGTCGATGAGGGGGATAAGATCGTGGCGGGCACGTTGATGGCGAAGACGCCGCGGAAGACGAGCAAGACGAAGGATATCACGGGTGGTCTGCCGCGGGTGGCGGAGTTGTTTGAGGCGCGCCGGCCGAAGGATGCGGCGGAGATCTCAAAGATTGATGGCGTGGTGGATTTCGGGCCGAGTGTGCGGGGCAAGCGGTGTATCGTGATTCGCGATGCGCAGAGCGGGCTGGAGGAGGAGCACTTGGTGGCGATCGGCAAGCATGTGATTGTGTTCAAGGGCGACTTTGTGCGCAAGGGGCAGCAGTTGACCGAAGGGCCGATTGATCCGCATGAGATTCTGGAGATCTGCGGGCCGCAGGAGCTGCAGGAGCACTTGGTGAACGAGGTGCAGGAGGTCTATCGCCTGCAAGGGGTGACGATCAACGACAAGCATATTGAGATCATCGTGCGGCAGATGCTGCGCAAAGTACGCATCACGGAGCCGGGCGATACGATCTTCCTCTGGGGCGAACAGATCGACAAGATCGACTTCGAGAAGGAAAACATGCGCGTCGAGAAAATGGGCGGCAAGCCGGCGGAAGCGCAACCGGTGTTGCTGGGCATCACGAAGGCCTCGCTGGAGACGGAGAGTTTCCTCAGCGCGGCGTCCTTCCAGGACACCACGCGGGTGTTGACCGAGGCGGCGACCATGGCCAAGCAGGATCAACTGCGCGGCTTCAAGGAAAATGTGATCATGGGTCACATCATTCCCGCCGGCACCGGTTTTGATCTGCATCGCAAGCTGCGCATCAAGCCGATGGTGGAACTCGAACCGGAGCCCGAAGTGCTCGAAGAAAGCGAAGAAGCCGCCGCCCCACAGCCGCTGCTGGGTTGAAAAATGACGATCGCTAAAAATTTTTCAAATACCAGTTGCCAGCAACAAGACCTTTGATAACATCCGCGCTCCATTTCCCCTGACTCGGGTGGGTGGATCGCCAGTAAACTAAAAACCAATGCCGACCATCAACCAGCTAGTCCGTAAAGGACGCAGCAAGGTCCGGGTGAAATCGAAATCGCCCGCGCTTGCAGGAAATCCCTTTCGCCGCGGCGTTTGCGTGCAGGTGATGACCCGCACACCGAAGAAGCCGAACTCCGCCATGCGCAAAGTGGCCAAGGTGCGCCTAACGAACGGATATGAAGTCATCGCTTACATTCCAGACGAAGGCCACAATTTGCAGGAGCACTCGATTGTGCTGGTTCGGGGTGGTCGTGTGAAGGATCTGCCGGGTGTCCGGTACCACATTGTTCGCGGCTCGCTGGATGCAGCCGGGGTGGAGAAGCGCCGGGTCAGCCGGTCGAAGTACGGTGTCAAGCGGCCCAAGGCGGCCGCCACCAAGTAAGCATATCAATTTGCAGCACCAGTAGAATATGTCCCGACGACGCAGAGCATTCAAACGTCCGGTTGCTGAGGATGCGAAGTTCCACAGCACGATGGTGACGACCTTGGTCAACACCGTCATGAAAGATGGCGAGAAGAGCATCGCCCGGCGCCTGGTCTATGGGGCGTTCGACCGGCTAGCGGAGAAAAACCCCGGCACCGATCCGCTGGAAGTTTTTCAGCGCGCGGTGGACAACGCCAAGCCACGGCTTGAGGTCAAGGCCCGCCGGGTTGGTGGTGCCACTTATCAGGTGCCGATGGAAGTGCCGGCCCACCGGCAGCTGGCGCTCGCGCTGCGCTGGATGGTCAAATTTGCGGACTCCCGCAAGGGGGTGCCGATGCAGGAAGCCTTGGCGGCCGAGATTCTGGAAGCGTTCCAGGGTCAGGGTAATGCAATTCGCAAGCGGGATGAAGTTCACAAAATGGCGCAGGCCAACAAGGCGTTCGCCCATTTCCGCTGGTAGGTTCACAGTCGTAATTTAGGCGCCCCGAGACCTGAGTAAATCGGGGCGTTTTAGTCTCTTTTGCCGTAGATGCACGAAGTAAATACATCCTTAAATTCGCCCAACCGCGAATACGCGATGGAGCGCACGCGCAACATTGGTATTGCGGCGCACATTGATGCGGGCAAGACCACGACCACGGAGCGAATTCTGTTCTACACCGGGTTGATCCACAAGATCGGCGACGTGGACGATGGAAACACCGTCACGGACTGGATGGAGCAGGAGAAGGAGCGGGGCATTACCATCACCTCGGCGGCGGTCACCTGTTTTTGGAAGCAGCGGAAAGAGGACGACATCTTCAAGCTCTATTCCGACATCGGGCATCGCATCAACATCATCGATACTCCCGGTCACGTTGATTTCACGGCCGAGGTTGAACGGTCGATGCGCGTGCTGGACGGTGCGGTGGCGGTGTTCTGCGGGGTGGCGGGGGTTCAGCCTCAGTCCGAGACAGTCTGGCGGCAGGCCACCAAGTACCGGGTTCCGCGGATTGCCTTCGTCAACAAGATGGATCGCACCGGTGCAAATTTTCAGAACGCCTTGGAAGACATGCGCAAGAAGCTGGGTGCGTATGCCTTCCCCATTTATCTGCCAATTGGTGCGGAAGAGAACTTGTTGGGGCTGATCGACGTGGTGAACCAGAAAGCTTTGATCTGGGGTGCGGGTGACGTTGCGAATGAAGGGCTCAAGTACGAGATCACGGACGTTCCGGCCGAGATGAAAGAAGAGGCGGCCAGTGCGCTGCGAGCGTTGATTGACGCGGTATCCAACAAGGACGACGCCATTGCCGAGATGGTGCTTGAAGAAAAGCCGATCTCGGCTCCCGAACTCAAGGCGGCCATCCGCCGGTTGACCTGCAATCTTGAGATGGTGCCCGTGATGTGCGGGTCCGCCTTCAAAAAGAAGGGGGTGCAGCCCTTGGTGGATGCGGTCATCGATTATCTGCCCTGCCCGCTGGACGTTCCTCCGGCCAAAGGGCATGTGCCCGGCAGTGAAGATGAAGCTATTGTCGAGTCTTCGGACACCAACAAGTTCTGCTCGCTCGCTTTCAAGCTCTGGACCGATCCTTATGCGGGCAAATTGGTGTTCTTCCGGGTATATTCCGGCCAGCTCAAGAAGGGTGACACCATTTACAATCCGCGGACTCGCAAACGCGAGCGGGTGAGTCGCTTGATGGTTATTCAGGGGGGCGAGCGCAAGGATATTGATCAGGTCTTTGCCGGGGACATTGCTTCGCTGGTCGGTTTGCGCAATATCACCACCGGCGACACGCTGTGCGATGAGAATTTCGACGTGATGCTTGAGCCACCGACGTTCCCGGAGCCCGTCATCAGCATGGCGGTTGAGCCGAAAACAAAGGCGGATCGCGACAAGATGTCGGAAGGCTTGCAACGACTGGCCGAGGAAGATCCTACGTTCCGTTGTTTCACCAACGAAGAAACCAGCCAGTTGATCATCGCCGGCATGGGCGAGCTGCACTTGGAGATCATCATTGATCGGCTCAAGCGCGAGTTCAAAGTGGAAGCCAATGTCGGCGCGCCCCAGATTGCCTACCGCGAGACCATCACCGCGCCGGCTGACGGTGAGGGCAAGTTCATCCGGCAATCCGGCGGTCGTGGCCAATATGGACACGCCTGCATCCAGGTTCAGCCGAACGAACGCGGCAAGGGCATCGAGATCGAGAACAAGATCGTCGGCGGCACCATCCCCAAGGAATATATTCCGGCGGTCATCGACGGTATCGAGGAAGCCATCAAGAGCGGCGTCTATGCCGGCTACCAGGTGATTGATCTGAAAGTACAGGTGACGGACGGGTCGTTCCATGAAGTTGATTCGAACGAGTTGGCGTTCAAAATGGCCGGTATCTTCGCGCTGAAGGATGCCTTCAAGAAGGCCAGTCCGATTCTCCTCGAGCCGATCATGAAGGTCGAAGTCACGACTCCGAGCGAATATCAGGGCGATCTGGTTGGCGACATCAGCCGGCGCCGCGGCAACATTCAGAACATCGAGTCCAAGTCCGGCCAAGTGATCGTCAAAGCGCATGTGCCGCTCTCTGAGATGTTCGGTTACGCGACAGCGATCCGGTCGCTTTCCAAAGGCCGCGCGTCTTACTCGATGGAACCGCTGACCTTTGAGCAGGTACCCTCGAACATCGCGGCGAACATTCTTGATACCGCCAGCAAGCGTCCGGCGGCCCGCACCTAACATTTATTTACTGTTCTTTGTATGGCACAACAACGCATTCGCATCCGCCTCAAGGCGTACGATCACCGGGTGATCGATCAATCGGCGCAGGAGATCGTCGAGACGGTCAAACGCACGGGGGCCCGGGTGGCCGGACCGATTCCGCTGCCCACCCGCGTGGAGCGCTTCACGATGACGCGCTCGCCGCACGTTGACAAAAAGTCGCAGGAAACCTTCGAGCAACGCACGCACAAGCGGCTGTTGGACATTCTGGAACCCACGGCCAAGACGGTGGATGAGTTGAAGAAGCTCAACCTGCCCGCCGGCGTTGACATCACCATCAAGATCTAACGAATTATGCTCGGTTTGATTGGCAAAAAATTGGGACATTCGCGGGTCTATAATGACCAGGGGCAGGTCGTGCCGGTGACCATCGTGCTCGCCGGCCCCAACCGGGTGGTGCAACGGAAGACGACCGAGAAGGACGGCTACAATGCCGTGCAGCTCGGATTCGATGACCAGAAGGAGCAGCGTGTCACCAAGCCCGCCGCGGGCCACTTCAAGAAGAACGGGGTTCAGCCAACCAAGCGGTTGCGCGAGTTTCGAGACTTTCCCCTGGACGTGAAGCCCGGCGACGTGGTCGGGCCGGCAGTGTTTACCCAGGGCGACTTTGTGGATGCCATCGGCATCACGAAGGGACGTGGCTTCGAGGGGGTCATGAAGCGCCATAACTTTCGTGGCGGTGATGCCTCACACGGTGCCAAAGGCTGGCGTCGTCGTTCTGGTGCCATCGGTCAGCGCCTCTTTCCGGGCACCGTCATGCGCGGTATGAAAATGCCGGGTCACATGGGACAGGTCCGTCGGACCGTTCAAAACCTCGAAGTGGTGCGCGTGCTGGAGCAGGATAACGTTATTCTGATCAAGGGCAGCATTCCCGGCAGCGAAGGTGACTATGTGATCATCCGCAGCGCCAAGAAGCAAAAGGCCAAGGCGGCGGCGAAACCGACGGCCAAGAAGTAACGAGAAAGACCCGACATGAAGATCCAGGTCAAAGATTTAAGCGGCAAGCCGCAAGGCGAGGTGGAAGTGCCGTTCACGGTGATCGAGAACGCGAAGGGCACGCAAGCGGTGCATGATGCCGTGGTCGCCATTCGTGCCGCCGGTCGCAGTGGCACCGCCTGCACCAAGACGGTCGGTGAGGTTGCCGGCAGCAACAAGAAGCCATGGAAGCAGAAGGGCACTGGCCGCGCTCGCGCCGGTTCGTTGCGCTCTCCCCTCTGGCGGGGTGGTGGCGTGGTTTTCGGACCGCGGCCGCGTGATTACACCAAGAAGGTGAACGCCAAGGTGAAGCAGCTCGCTCTGCGCAAAGCCTTGGGTGAACGCATCCGGATGGGCGATGTGCTTGTGGTCGATGACCTGGTGGTGAGCGCGCCGAAGACGAAGGAAGTTTTGGGGATTCTCGGTGCCTTGGAACTGGCCGGCACGACGTTGCTGGTCTCCGGTGAAAACAACCGGCCCCTGTATCTCGCCGCCCGCAATTTGCAGGCGGTTGAAGTCACCACGGCCGACCTGCTGAACACCTATCAAGTCCTTCGCCCGGACAAGCTGGTTTTCTCCCGCGCCGCACTGGAGAAGATCGGTCAACGCATCAACCGCAAGAAGTAATGAACGTTTTTGACATCATCAAGACGGTGCGAGTGACCGAAAAGGGCACCCGACAATCCGACTCTTTCAACGCCTACACGGTGGTCGCTGACCGCCGGGCTTCGAAGCCCCAGATTCGTCGGGCGGTGGAAGAGCTGTTTAAGGTGAAGGTTGTGCGGGTCAACACGATGAATGTTTCGGGCAAGCTCCGTCGCCGCAGCACCAAGGCACCGGGTTACACGCCGGATTGGAAAAAGGCGATCGTCACCCTGAAGGACGGGGACAAAATCAACCTCGCATAAGGTATGGCTGTAAAATCTTTCAGACCCCTCACCCCCTCGCTGCGCTACAAGACGGTGGCGTCGTTCTCGGAGATCACCAAGCATCGCCCCGAGAAGAAGCTGGTCACGATCCGCAAGCGGACGGGTGGGCGCAACATGTATGGGCGCATCACCGCCCGCGCCATCGGTGGCGGACACAAGCAGAAGATTCGCAATGTGGATTTTCGCCGTAACAAGCTCGGGGTCGAAGCGGAAGTGGTGGCGATTGAGTACGATCCCATTCGCTCAGCCCGCCTGGCACTGGTCCAGTACAAGGACGGCGAAAAGCGCTACATCCTTGCTCCGGCCGGCCTGACGGTCGGGTCGAAGGTCATGAGTGGTGCCACGGCGGCGCCGGAGGTGGGCAACCATCTCCCGCTGAAGGTCGTGCCCATGGGCATTACGGTGCATAACGTCGAGTTGATCCCGGGCAAGGGCGGTCAGATGGTGCGCTCGGCTGGTTCGGGGGCGGTTTTGATGGCCCGCGATGAAGGCTATGCGCAGCTCAAGCTGCCATCCGGCGAAATCCGCCGCGTTCATGAAGACTGCTCGGCGACAATCGGGCAGGTGGGCAACACCGAGCATGAGAACATTGTTTTGGGCAGCGCCGGTCGTAACCGGCACCTCGGGCGCCGTCCGTTGACCCGCGGCATGGTGCGCAACCCCGTCGATCACCCGAACGGCGGTGGTAACGGCAAGTCCAAGGGTGGCGGCGGCCGGCAGCATCTGGTGACGCCCTGGGGTGTGATCACCAAGGGTTACAAGACCCGCGTGCGCTGGAAGCAGTCGAACAAATACATTGTCGCCCGTCGGGACGGGAAGCCGATGAAACGCAAGTAAGTTGAGATTTTATGGGACGCTCCATCAAAAAGGGCCCGTTCGTTGATCCTTCTTTGCAGAAGAAGATCGACAAGTTGAACGAGACCAAATCGAAGAAGCCGATCAAGACCTGGTCGCGCCGCTCGATGATCACGCCGGACTTTGTCGGGCACACGCTCAACGTTCACAACGGGAAGATTTTTCAACCGGTGTTCGTCACCGAGAACATGGTGGGACACCGGCTGGGAGAGTTCGCCTTGACGCGGACCTTCAAGAAGCACGGTTCGCACACCGCCAAAGCGGAGAAGTAGGCCATGCAAATCAAAGCCATTACTCGCAACGTCCGGATGTCCGCGCAGAAGGTGCGCGAGGTCACCCGGCAGATCCAGGGGTTGTCGGCGCTTCAGGCCCAGGCCGTCCTGGCCGTGGTGCCCCGCAAGTCCGCCCGGTTCATTGCCAAGACTCTGAACTCGGCGATCGCCAACGCCGAGAACAACAACAATCTGAATCCCGCCAAACTGCGGGTCAGCGAAGCGGTGGCCATGACGGCGCCGAGCATGAAGCGGTTCACCCCCAAGGCGCGCGGTTCGGCCGGACCCATTATCAAGCGCTCCAGTCACATCAAAATCGTTTTGTCAGACGAATAACTTTATGGGCCAAAAGACCAATCCCATCGGTTTGCGGATCGCCGTCAACAAGGACTGGCGCTCCAAGTGGTATGCCGGCAAGAAAGAGTTCGGCAACCTGCTCGCCGAGGATCAGAAGATCCGCGCGATTTTGAAGAAGAAGCTGGAAGCCGCTTCCGTCCCCAAGGTGGTGATCGAGCGGGCCGCGACCCGCTGCCGCATCACCATCTACACCGCGCGTCCGGGGGTCGTCATTGGCCGCAAGGGAGCGGAGATCGACAAGCTCAAGGAGGAATTGAGCAAGTTGACCGGCAAGGAAATTTACGTGGACATCTTCGAGATCAAGCAGCCGGAAATTGACGCGCAACTGGTGGCGGAAAACGTCGCGCTCCAGCTCGAGCGCCGGGTCAGCTACCGTCGCGCGATGAAGAAGGCACTGCAGACGGCCATGGATTTTGGGGCCGAGGGCATCAAGATCCGCTGCGCCGGCCGCCTGGGCGGCTCGGAAATCGCCCGCGTCGAAAATTACCACGAGGGCCGCGTGCCGTTGCACACGCTCCGCGCCAACATTGATTACGGTTTCGCCGAGGCCAACACGATGGCCGGCAAGCTCGGCATCAAGTGCTGGATTTGCAAAGGCGAAGACAAACCGGCCAAGAAGAAGGTCGCCGCCACTGCCACCGCCACCGAATAATTTTTCAACGAATAGATCGCCATGCCATTGCAGCCAGCCAGAGTTAAATATCGTAAAATGCAGCGAGGCAGCCGTACCGGCGTCGCCTCGCGTGGCAACACGGTCGCGTTCGGCGAGTATGGTCTCCAGTCGCTGGAGCGTTGCTGGCTGGACACCAAGCAGATTGAAGCGGCCCGCGTCGCCATCAACCGCCACATGAAGCGTCGCGGCAAGGTTTGGATCCGGGTGTTCCCGGACAAGTCCTTCACCAAGAAGCCGCTTGAAGTGCGAATGGGCACGGGCAAGGGACCGCTGGAGTCCTGGGTGGCCGTAATTCGCCCGGCTTCCGTGCTGTTTGAAGTGGACGGTGTGACCGAAGCCGTGGCTCGCGAGGGCATGCGCCTCGCGGCGACGAAACTGCCGATGCGCACCCGGTTCATCACGCGTCACCGCCATTCTTGACCGAGTTGAAGCTATGAAGATGGAAGAATTGACAGAGAAGACGATGCCCGAGTTGACGGCCAAGGGTCGTGAACTGCGGCAGGAGTTGTTCAATCTGCGTTTGCAGAAGGCAACCAGCCAGCTCGAAAATCCCGCGCGTATGCGCCTTCTGCGGCGCGACATCGCCCGCGTTGAAACCCAGATTTCCGTACTCCGCCGCAAATCGGCGAAATCCTGATTCGACAGCCTATGTCCGACAACCAGCAGCAAACAGCAGCCCCGGTGGCCGAGCGCGGCAAGCGCAAAGAGCGGGTGGGTGAAGTCATCTCCAACAAGATGAGCAAGACCATCGTGGTCCGGGTGGAACGCCGGTTTCCCCATCCCCGGTGGGGCAAGGTGGTGACCGCCTACTCGCGGTTCTACGCCCACGACGAAAAGAACGAGGCCCAGATCGGTGACCGAGTGCGCATCATGGAGACGCGGCCGCTGTCGAAAACCAAACGCTGGCGCCTGGTGTCGGTAGTTGAAAAAAATGAGGAAGCGGCCGCGGCCGTCGCCTGAAAGGACTGAGAAGCCATGCTGCAAATCAGATCAATTTTGGATGTGGCGGACAATACCGGTGCCAAGCGCGCCGCCGCCATTGGTGTTTTGGGTCGCAACCAGGAGTACGCCCGGGTGGGTGACGTCATCAAGGCGCACATCAAGGAAGCGACGCCGGACGGCACGGTCAAAAAGGGCGAGGTGGTCAACGCCGTGGTGGTGCGCACCCGGCAGACGATCCGTCGCGCCGATGGCTCCTGCCTGCGCTTTGACTCGAACGCGATTGTCATCATCGACAAGGATAACAATCCTCGCGGCACCCGCATTTTTGGACCGGTGGCCCGCGAGTTGCGCGAGAAACGGTTCATGAAAATCATTTCGCTGGCCCCCGAGGTCCTTTGACGCCATGCCTAAGTTTCAAACCAGACACGTTAAGAAGGGTGACGAAGTTTACGTCATTTCCGGTGCCAACAAGAGCCGGGAGAAGAAGGGCAAGATCATCCAGGTTCTCACGAAGAAGGACCGGGTCATTGTGGAAGGCTTCAACATGATCAAGAAGCACGTCCGCAAGAATCAGCAAAACCCGGAGGGTGCCATCATCGAGCGTGAGGGCAGCATCCACATTTCAAACGTGATG
The DNA here is from genome assembly GCA_964463815.1 of uncultured Verrucomicrobiota bacterium. Taxonomy (GTDB): domain Bacteria; phylum Verrucomicrobiota; class Verrucomicrobiia; order Limisphaerales; family RI-55; genus RI-55. Next base: position 11,710 of record CAYXDZ010000041.1, read on the forward strand.
AGGGCGGACCGTTTCGAGGCCCGACTGGCCAAACGCAAGCCGGCGCAGGCATAATTGCAGAGAGTGAGCAGGCGATATGAAACCGAGACTTTTTGAAAAGTACCAGGCCGAGGTGAAGCCCGCGCTGATGGAAAAGCGCGGGTACCGCAACGTGCATCAGGTGCCGCGCATGGAGAAGATCGTGATCAACATGGGCGTCAGCTCCCTGTTGGAAAAGACGGCCGTGGAAGATGCCGCCAAGGATCTTGCGCTGATCACCGGCCGCAAACCGTCGATTTGCAACTCCCGCAAGAGCATCGCGACCTTCAAGCTCCGCCAGGGCCAGCCGGTTGGTTGCCGGGTTACCCTGCGCCGCGAAGCGATGTATGAATTTTTTGACCGCCTGGTCAGCGCCGCCCTGCCGCGTATCCGCGACTTTCGGGGCATTCCGCGCCGGTCGTTCGACGGTCGGGGCAATTACTCGCTGGGCATCTCCGATCAGACGATCTTTCCGGAGATCGAACTGGACAAGATCAAGCGCCAGCAGGGCATGGACATCACCATCGTGACCTCGGCGCAAAGCGATGACGACGCCTACGAATTGTTGAAATTGATGGGCATGCCGTTTGCCGAGAAATAAAGAAAGACTATGGCCAAGAAATCCTGGTTGGAACGGAACAAGAAGCGCGCGGCGCTGGCGAAAAAGTACGCGGAAAAGCGGGCTGAACTGAAGGCCAAGGGCGACTACGCCGGTCTGGCCAAGCTGCCGCGCAACTCGAGCCCGGTGCGCGCCGTGAACCGCTGCCGCATCACCGGCCGCCGCCGCGCCTACATGCGCAAGTTCGGGTGTTCCCGTCTGACGTTCCGCGAAGCCGCCTTGAACGGGTTGATTCCCGGAGTCACCAAGGCTAGTTGGTAAGAATTTAAGTTTATTATGGATCCGATCGCCGACATGTTGACCCGCATCCGCAACGCCCAGCAGGCGCACCTGCCGCGCGTGGAGATGCCGCACTCGAAATTGAAGGAAAACATCGCCCGCATCCTGCAGGCCGAAGGCTATGTGTCGGGCGTCTCCACGGCCGGCGACAAGCTCAAGAAGCTTACGGTCGTCCTGAAGTATGCCGGCAAGCGCGGCGTCATCGAGGGGATTCAGCGGGTGAGCCGGCCGGGGCTGCGCCGGTACGTGAATGGCAGTGAGGCCCCACGCGTGCGCGGCGGTTTGGGCGTCGCAATCCTCACCACCTCACGGGGCGTGATGACGGCCACGCAGGCCCGCAAGCAAAATGTCGGCGGCGAAGTGCTGTGCATGGTTTGGTAATTTTTAGAACGAGATAACTTATGTCGCGAATTGGCAAACAACCGATCACCATCCCCGCCAAGGTCAAGGTGGAGATCAAGGGTCGTGACTGCTCCGTGGAAGGACCGAAGGGCAAGCTCAAGCTCACCCTTCCGCCGCGCACGGCCGTCAAGATCGAGGGCGAACGCATTGATGTCACGCGCACCGGGGACACCTCCGAAGCCAAGGCCATGCATGGGCTGGCCCGTTCGCTGGTGAACAACATGGTCATCGGGGTCAGCGCCGGCTACACCAAGCGCCTGGAGATCAACGGGGTCGGCTTCAAGGCCGCCGTGCAGGGCAAGAACGTCAATTTGAGCCTCGGTTATTCGCATCCCGTGAACTACACCTTGCCGGACCAGATCAAGGTCACGGTGGAGGACAACACCAAGGTGCTCATCGAAGGGCCGGACAAGATGCTGGTGGGCAAGGTGGCCGCCGAGATTCGCTCCTTCTACCCGCCGGAGCCGTACAAGGGCAAGGGCGTCAAATACGCGGACGAAACGATTCGCCGCAAGGAAGGCAAGACGGTGCAGTAGCACCGGCTGCCAGGAAGCACGAAGCCAGGACGAACATGAAATCGGAAAAGAAGAAAGACCTCTTGCAAAAGCGCCGCTGGCGCATTCGCAAGAACCTGACCGGAACCGCCGAGCGGCCGCGCATGAGCGTGCGGTTTACCGGGCAGCACATTTACGTTCAGCTCATCGACGACGGCCAGGGCGTGACCCTGGTGTCGGCCAGCACCCGCGGCAAAGGGCAGGGCGAGGGCGTGAAACTGGCGGCCAATGTGGCGAGCGCCCAGCGCATCGGGGCACTGGCGGCCGAACGCGCGAAGGACAAGGGCATCACCCAGGTGGTGTTTGATCGCAGCGGTTCGCGTTATCACGGCAAGGTCAAGGCGCTGGCGGATGCCGCGCGCGAGGCCGGCCTCAAGTTTTAACCGCAGGAGAATTAATCGTGGCTGAGAATATTGCAGGTAATCGTGGTGGCGACCGGTCCGCCGGTGGCGGCAATCGCGGCGGCGGCAACCGGGGCGGCAACAATCGCGGCGGCAACCGTCGTGGTCCGCGCCCCGGTGAGGACTCCGGCTTTGACAAGGGCGGTGAAGATCTGACCGAGAAGGTGGTGTTCATCAACCGTTCGGCCAAAGTGGTCAAGGGCGGCCGGCGCTTCAGCTTCAGTGCGCTCGTCGTGACCGGTGACCGGCGGGGCAAAGTGGGCGTCGGGCTCGGCAAGGGCAACGAAGTCGCGGATGCCATCCGCAAGGGTGGCGAATCAGCCCGGCGCAACATGGAAGTGGTTTCACTGCTGGAGACCACCATTCCACATGAAATTTACTCGACGTTCTGTGGCGCGAAGATACTCCTCCGCCCGGCCTCCCCCGGAACCGGGGTGATTGCGGGCAAGACGGTGCGAGCCGTTCTGGATGCCGTGGGCGTCAAGAATGTCCTGACCAAGTCGCTCGGTTCCAAGAACCCGGCGAATGTGGTGAAGGCGACGATCTCGGCGCTGCGGAGGTTGCGCCGTCGCGAACAAATTTATCAGGACCGGGGAATCCCCGTGCGCCAGTCCGAACCCCAGGTCACGGCCTGATCATTTGATTTATTGCCATGCGTTTACATACTCTCAAACCCCGCGCCGGTTCCCGGCATCGCCGCAAGCGCCTCGGTCAGGGTGAATCCAGCGGCCGCGGCAAGACGGCCGGGCGTGGTGGCAAAGGCCAGTCCGCCCGTTCCGGCAGCTCGATTCGCGTTGGCTTCGAGGGCGGCCAAATGCCGCTGATCCGCCGCATCCCGAAGCGGGGCTTCAACAATGCCCGGCACACGGTTCGTTACCTGCCCGTGAACCTTGAATCGCTCAACCAGTTCGAAGCGGGCTCGACCGTGGACGCGGACACACTGCGCAAGGCCGGTCTGGCCTCGGGGTCGATTCAACGCATCAAGATTTTGGGCGAAGGCGAATTGAAGCAGAAGCTCACCGTGCGCGCCCACGCGTTCAGCGCGGCGGCCCGCAGCAAGATCGAAGGCTTGGGTGGAACCTGCGAGGTGGTGGCCACCAAGGCACCGGCCAAGGAAAGCTAGTTCGTCACCCGAGGCGTGCCCATGTTTGCCAAGTTCTTCAACACCATCGCCAACTGCTTCAAGATACCGGAGCTGCGGGACCGCATTCTGTTCACTCTCGGCATTCTCGTCATCTGCCGGGTGATTGCCATTATTGGCGTTCCCGGTTTGGACGGGGCGGCGTTGAAGGCCTATTTCGATCAGATGGCTGCATCGGGAGAGTCGGGCGGTGCGTTGGGATTGTACAGCATGTTTACCGGCGGGGCACTGGAGCAGTGCGCGGTCGGTGCGCTGGGCATCATGCCTTACATCAGCGCGACGATCATCATCCAGTTGCTGACTGCGGTGATTCCCGCGTTGAGCAAGCTGTCCCGTGAAGAAGGCGGCCGGGCGAAGATCATTCAGTACGGACGCTACCTTCCCGTGTTCCTCTGTCTGGGCCAGGGCTTGGCGATGT
>CAYXDZ010000042.1:0-7657 GCA_964463815.1 uncultured Verrucomicrobiota bacterium
GAACGGGCGCGGGTGGTGCGTTTCATTGCTGCGCCGGATGATGTCGGGGACGGCTGCGCAGGTCAAACGCCGAGTCGGTGAAGCCGCGCGAGCCTGCCCAACGGGGTCACGCAAAGTATGCAGATCGTTCAGGCGATCCGGCTACAAGCTTTTCAATACCTTTGCCGCCGCCCGGAGGGTGTGTTCGATTTCCGCCGCACCGTGGGCCGCGGAAATGAAACCCGCCTCGAACTGCGACGGCGCGAGGTAAACTCCCTCGTTCAGCAGGCCGTGAAAGTAGCGGGCGAATTTCTCACGATCACTGCGCATCGCGTCGGCGAGGTTGTAAACGGGCTGGTCGGTGAAATAGCCGCAGAACATCGAACCGCAGCGCTGGAAGGTGACGGCCTGGCCGGCGGCTTTGGCGGCGGCCTTCAGGCCGGCTTCGAGTTCCGCCCCCAGCGCCTCCAGTTGATTGTGGACGTTGCCGTCCAGCAGATGTTCGAGGGCCGCGATGCCGGCGGCCATGGCCAGCGGATTGCCGCTCAAGGTGCCCGCTTGATAAACCGGTCCCAGCGGTGCCAGGCAGTCCATGATCTCCGCCCGTCCACCGAAGGCACCGACCGGCAGGCCGCCACCGATGATCTTGCCGAAGCAGCTCAGGTCCGGCGTGATGCCAAAGATTCCCTGGGCTCCCGCAAGACCGAGCCGGAACCCGGTCATGACCTCATCGAAGATCAGCAGTGAATCATTCTTCTTAGTGATTTGCCGGAGGAATTCCAGGTAGCCGGGGCGCGGTAGATAAAGCCCGGCATTGCCCGGCACCGGTTCGATGATGACGCCTGCGATTTGTCCGGGGTTCGCCTTGAACACTTCCTCCAACGCCGTCTTGTCATTGAAGGGAATGACGATCGTGTGTTGGGTGAACGAAGCCGGGACGCCCGCGCTGTCCGGATGGCCAAACGTCAACGCGCCCGAGCCGGCCCGGACAAGCAGCGAATCGACGTGGCCGTGGTAACAGCCCTCGAACTTGATGATCTTGTCGCGTTTCGTGAAGCCGCGCGCGAGGCGGATGGCGGACATCGTGGCTTCGGTGCCCGAGTTGCACATGCGGACTTTCTGCACGCTCGGCACACACTGGATGACGAGTTCGGCCATGCGCACTTCAAGCGGATTAGGGATGCCGAAACTGGTCCCGAAGGCGGCCCGCTCCTGCACGGCCTTCACAATGAAGTCGGGCGCGTGCCCGAAGATCGCCGGCCCCCAGGTGCCCACGTAATCGACGTAGCTGTTGCCATCGACATCCCACACGCGGGCCCCTTCCGCCCGTTCGACGAAGAAAGGATTGCCGCCCACGCCTCGGAAGGCGCGCACCGGGGAGTTGACGCCGCCGGGAATCCAGCGCAGCGCCTGCGCAAACAACGCATCCGACTTGGCTCTAGAAATCATGCGCAAAGCTTCCGAACCCGGACCCGGCCTGTCGATGGGAAAAACGCCAACGTGGCCGTCGTGAACGCTGGCCGGTGCCGGCCATTTCGCTGTTGCCCGGTGATTATGTGGCGGCTCATGCTGGCGGCATGGCGTGCTGGTCAAACCGATGTTGCCGGTGGGCGCTCCTGCTGGTGCTGCTCGCGGGAGGGGTGACCGCGCACGCCCAGGTGAACTGGCGCTCCTTCACTCGCGAGGCGGATGATCTGTCGGTGGGTTCTCCGACCTACCTAAGCTTCAGTCCCAGCCCACGCGGCAATTTGTGGATCCGGCACAAGGACGAACCATTTCTCACACAGCTCAACGGCTACGAAGCGAAGACGATTTTAGGGCCGACGGGAGCGGGCGCGTCTTCTCTCCTGGCTTTCCGGGTGTATGAAAGCGTCACCGGCCAGTTGTGGATGCGACATCCGGAAGGTGTGCAATGGCTGGAAGGGGATTCCTGGGTGGTGGGTCAGGTGCCGGAGATTCGGGCGGACCTGGTATCCAACCCATTGCGGATTGCCCGGCCCACACCCTTGTTGCCGGCCGAATACAACCGCCTGTTCATCCTGCTGGGTGACCGGTTGCTGAAGTTCGATGCCTTGACGAAGCAGTCCTACTTGGTGAAGGACAGTGGAACTGTTGGCTTGGGACGCTTTTCAGACATGCTGCCTGCCAGCGAGGGTGGGATCTGGATTCTCGCTGACAACGGTGTGGCCCGGGTGCTGGCCGATAAAGGGCGGCTGGATCAGGTAACCGTGAACACCGTCTGGGAAACCTATCCGTTCCCCGAGGAGTTGGGGGCGCGCAATCCGCAACGGCCGTTCGAGGATGGTCGGGGCGGATTGCTCATGCTCGCCGAGAACCGCGCGGACTCTTCGCGGGTCTGGCTCCGGCTGCGCGCGGGAGAATGGTCGGTCAATCCACTGCCGTGGGGTGCCCGGGGCGCTTGGGAGACTTTGGACGGCCGGGCTTGGGGATTGGAGTTGTTCAGCCTGTATCAGTGGGAACCGCCGAACCTGGAAGCCCGGAAACTGGATGATCTGGGCATCCAGCCGTATGCGTTTTCCGACACGGCCCTCGAGCCCGGCGGCGCCTTCTGGGTCAGCACGGCGGATGGCGTGTGGCGTTACGCTCCGGCAAACTGGATTCCTCCGCAAGGCGCTCCCGCTTTGAACGAGGCGGTGTATGATGTTTTGGAAGGCGGCGACGGCACGCTCTGGTTCCTAGGCGAGCGGCGGTTGCTGCGCCGCCGGGCGGATCAATGGCGCGAGTTCGAGTACACCTCGGCGGTCGGACAGCCCGAAGCGCGAGCGGGCGCGTTGGGTCAGTTCGCCGATGGTCGGTTGTTCTTTCCGGATGATCGCGGGTTGGTGGCCTTCGATCCCGAGGCCGGTGAGTTCACCCGGCTGGCGGTGCCGGGGGAGGTGAAGCTCCGGTATGCCGGGCCAGCCCCGGACGGACATCTCTTCGTCCAGCCGGCCACGGCTGACGCCGCGCAACAAATGCTGCAGTTCGACGGCGTTGAATGGAAACCGCCTGCATTCGCGCAACCACCGGGTACGATTGGTGACTGGACCACCGCGCTGGTCACTGATTCGGGCGAGGTCTGGGTGGGCGGCAGCGAGGGCGCGGCGCGATTCGCCAATGATGAGTGGACGGACTTCACCACCTTGAGTGGCGTCTTCCCTGGTGGCGTGGATGCTTTGTACGATCGTGGAGGGGGCGTCATCTGGGCCATCACCCGGGGCAAGCTCTTCACCTTTGCGGCCGGTACGTGGGCCGAGCAGCCGACCGGGCTGGATCGCCTGACCGGCTTCACCACCACGGACGACAGCGTGGTGTGGCTGGCGACCGAGGGCGGCCTGCTCCGGCAGCACGAAGCCCCGTGGGTTTCAGCCCATTGGGTTTCGCTCGGTGCGGAAGAAGGCGTGCCGGGAGGGGTTCAGGTGTTGCGCCAGTCAGGCGACGGGCGTTTGTGGCTGGGACATGCGCGCGGCCTGAGCGTCTTCCATCCCGAGGCGGACAAGGATCCCCCCCAGACCTATCTCGATGATACACCGCGCTCGGAAGTGGAGTTTGGCAGCGAGTCGCCAATTTCATTCGCCTTCTCGGGCCGGGACCGTTGGAAGGCCACGCCGACCGAGCGCCTGCTGTTCTTCTACCGCATAGACGATGGCAACTGGCAACTGGCCAACAGCACCCGCGTCAGTTTGCCGATCGGGGGATTCCAGCCCGGGCCTTACAAATTCGAGGTCCGCGCCATGGACCGAAATTTCAACGTGGACCCCGTGCCGGCCGCCTGGGCGTTCACGGTGGTGGTGCCGTGGTTCAAGCAGGCGCGCATCCTGGGCATCGTGCTGTTGGCGGGGGCCGCCGTGCTGGGCTTTGCGGCCCTCGCGGTCAACCGGCATTTGCGGTTGGTGCGCAGTTACGCGGAGATCGAGCGGATTGTGGCCGAGCGGACGCGCCAGCTCGAGGTGGCCAACCGTGAACTCGCGCACTCGGAAAAGATGCGTTCCCTAGGCACGCTGGCCGCCGGCGTGGCCCATGATTTCAACAGCATTCTCTCCATCATCCGCGGCTCGGTCCAGATCATCGAGGCCCATCCGAAAAACGAGGAAAAAGTCCGGACCCGGATCAGCCGGATCAAGAGCATGGTGGAACAGGGCAGCACGTTGGTGAAGGCGATGCTCGGTTTCAGCCGCGCCGATGACGCGGCGCTCGTGCTGGACAACGTGGGGGGCGTGGTTGAGGACACGGTGCGCCTGCTGGGCGACCGCCTGCCGCCGGAGGTCGAAGTGGCGGTGCGAGTTTCGCCCGGACTGCCGCCGGTGCATGGCACGCGCGAACTGCTCCAGCAAATGCTGCTGAATCTTGTGCTCAACGCCCTGGACGCGATGGAAAGTCGCGGCCGCTTGGTGCTGAATTGTCAGCGCCTCCACCAAGTGCCTGAGCACTGGGTGCTGGCCCCCGCCGAGGCGCAGGAATACGTGAGCGTCTCCGTGGAGGACAGCGGCAGTGGCATCTCCCCGGAAAACCTGTCGCGCATCTTCGAACCCTTTTTCACCACCAAGGCCTTCTCGACCCGGCATGGCACGGGCCTGGGGCTCTCGATGGTTTATGAGTTCTGCAAGGAACTGGGCTACGGGCTGCACGTCCGGTCGGAACTCCGGCGGGGCACGACCTTCTCCATCGCGATTCCGGTGTTGCGCCCCGCCGAAACCGCGCCGGGAGAAAAGGCTGTCACGCTGGGTTGACCCGGTGCGGGAACGTCCCTAGCCTGCGGCCATGATTACCCGATTCCTGTTCGCTCTTTTCGCCGTCGGCGCGTCTTCCATTTACGCCGCCGACCAGCCAGTCCGGGCGCTGCTGGTGACCGGCGGCTGTTGTCACAATTACAAATTCCAGGCGCAGGCGCTGACCGAGGGCATCAGCAAGTCGATGAAGGTGGATTGGACCGTGGTCAACGAGGGCGGCACCGGCACGCGCGCGGAGATCGCGCTCTATGACAATCCTGACTGGGCGAAAGGCTACGACGTGGTGGTGCATAACGAGTGCTTTGCGGACACGACCAGCGAGGAGTACATCCGCAAGATCACACGGGCGCATCACGCGGGCGTGCCGGCCGTCGTGGTGCATTGCGCGATGCACACCTATCGCGGCGCGCAGATCGACGACTGGCGAGAGTTTCTCGGCGTCACCAGCAAGCATCACGATCACATGAGCCGTTATCCGGTGAAGATTGTCGCCCCGGAACACCCGGTCATGCAGGGCTTCAAGACGGACTGGGTCACGGCCATGGATGAACTGTACATTGTCGAGAAGCTCTGGCCGAACGCGACGGCGTTGGCGACCAGCAAGAGCGAGCGCGATGGCAGGGAGCACGCCGTCGCGTGGGTGAATACTTACGGCAGGGCGCGCGTGTTCGGCACCACCTACGGGCATTCGGATGACACGTTTCGCGATCCGGTGTTCATCGACCTGTTGACGCGCGGTTTCAAATGGGTGCTGGCGAAGTAGCACTCGCGCCGGCCAAAACGGGCGTAGTTGATCGACTCTCAGCAGCCGGCTTTCCCTGCGCCTGAGAGGCGCGTCAATCTTGTCGGAATGGTGCACCAGCAGGCGTCAGGTCACGTTTTGCTTGCAGGAGCAACCCGCGGGTGGCTGCGGCGGGCTTGGTTTCTGAGGCAAAGAATTTCCTTTCCACGCGTCCGGCGGACTCCATTATCCGCTGACGATGAAAGTTCTCATGGAAGCCATGCTCCAGATACAGGAGCTGCAGTTGGTCCACGAAAAGAATCCTGATTCAAATCCGGAACTCGTCAGACTTCGCAAAACCGTCCCCCCGCAAATCCTCGGTCACTTCGACCGCATGCTGGCGCGTGGCAAGAAAGCCGTGGCCGTGGTGCGCAACCGCACCTGCACCGGTTGCCGCATGAACATCCCGATAGGCACCATCAACGTGTTGATGCGCGACGAAGACATCCAGGTTTGCGGTTCGTGCGGCCGTTACCTCTACCTCCCCCCCGAACCGCCCGCCGAAGCCCCGCCTGCGCCAGAGCCCAAGAAGAAACGCGGCCGCCCGCCGAAGAAGAAGCCCGCCGCCGCCGAATAAGCTTCCCCGCCGGTTCCGCCCGTCCCCTCGACGGTCCTTCGTTCAATGAACCTCTGGTTTTGTGAATGACAACCCTGCCGCGTTCTCGCTCTCGTTTCGCCCGCGCCTCATCAGTGCGTTGAAGGGCTACCAGCGCGCGGATTTCACCGCCGACCTGGTGGCCGGGCTGACGGTTGGGGTGATCGCCCTGCCGCTGGCGATGGCCCTGGCGATCGCCACGGGACTTAAACCCCAGGCCGGCATCGTCACTGCCGTCGTCGCTGGTTTCCTGATCTCCGCTTTGGGCGGTTCACGGGTGCAGATTGGTGGTCCGGCGGGCGCATTCATCGCCATACTGGCTCCCATCGTGGCGCTGCACGGGCCGGAAGGACTGGTCGTCTGCACCTTGCTCTCAGGCTTCATGTTGATTGCCATGGGGCTCGCCGGGTTCGGATCTTTGATCAAGTACGTGCCTTTTCCGCTCGTGTCCGGGTTCACCAGTGGCATCGCCATCATCATCCTCAGCACGCAGATCAAAGACTTCTTCGGGTTACGTCAGGCGCTGCCGATTGAGTTCGTCGCGAAGGTCGAAGCGCTGGCTCATAATTTCACCCCGCACTGGCCGACCGTCGCAATCGGGGTGCTGTGTGTCGCGCTGGTCAAATGGTGGCCGTTGGCGTGGAACCGCCGGGTGCCCGGCCCCATCGTGGCCATCCTGCTGGCGGCGGGAGCGACGGCATTTTTGCACCTGGATCAACGCCTGGGCATCGCGACCATCGGCACGCAATTCGGGGGCATTCCCACCGGGTTGCCGGTGCCGCACTTTCCGATCCTGCCGTTTTCCGTGTGGTCAGACCTGCTGCACGGTTCGTTCACCATCGCCATTTTGGGGGCGATTGAAACGCTGCTGTGTGCCGTTGTGGCCGACGGGATGATTGATGACCGCCACGACTCGCGCCAGGAACTGCTGGGGCTGGGCATCGCCAACATCGCCGTGTCGTTCTTCGGCGGGATGGCCGCCACGGGGGTGCTCGCCCGCACGGCGGCCAACGTCCGCAGCGGCGCGCGCACGCCGGTGGCCGGGATGATTCACGCCCTGACGTTGTTGCTGGTGTTGCTGGTGGCGGCACCGCTGGCCCGGCACGTTCCGTTGGTCGCGCTGAGCGCGGTGCTGGTGCTGGTGGCCTTGCGCATGGGTGAGTGGCATCAATTTACGATGCTGCGTCGCTGGCCGAAGAGTGATGCGGCGGTTTTTCTCGTGGCCTTTGTGCTGACCGTCCTCGTGGATTTGACCTTTGCCGTGGGCGTGGCGCTCCTGCTGGCGGCGGCGTTTTTGATCCGGAGAATCGCCGAGAACACCCAGGTCACAGTGGATGAGGAAGTCACCCAGGCCGGCAGTCCCGAACAATCGCCTGCCGGTCGCACCGTTCCCGAAGGCGTGCTGGTCTTCCGGGTGTTCGGAGCCTTTTTCTTCGGCGCGGTGGACAAGCTCGAGACCGCACTCCGGCGGTACGGCCAGGAGCCCGAGGTGCTGATTCTGCGGATGCGCGACGTGCTGAAGCTGGCTGCGAGGGCCTTGGAAGCACTGGACGATTTGCGCGAAAAACTCGT
>CAYXDZ010000042.1:7667-15247 GCA_964463815.1 uncultured Verrucomicrobiota bacterium
ATTTCGGCTTGGGAGGTCGCCATGCTCGTGGCCAAGGGCCGGCACCTCATTTTGTGCGGGCCGCACACCCAGCCCTTGTTCGCGTTGCAGAGGGCCGGTTACATCGACCGGTTGGGACTCGACAATCTCTGTGGGGACATGGATGCAGCGCTTGCTCGCGCACGGCTGCTGCTTGAGCAAAAACGGACCAGCGGCTGAGACCGCGTCAGCGAGTCCGCTACTGCTGGATGAAGTAGCTCAAGTTCTCCAGTTCGATGGCGAGGTTCACATTGTTGACCATCACTTCTTCCGGCACCGACAGGACGATCGGCGAAAAGTTGAGGATGCCCACGATGCCGGCCGCCACCAACTGGTTCGCCACTTCTTGGGCGGCGGCGGCGGGAACGGCCAGGATCGCCATCCGCACGCCTTGGAGTCTCACCACGTCCGCCAGGTGGGCCATGGGCTGCACGCCGGTCCGCAGTTTACGGGACTTGGCCGCCTCGGGCTGCAAATCAAATGCCGCCACGATTTGAAATCCTTCCTCCGCAAAACCGCGATAGCTTAGCAACGCGGACCCGAGATTGCCGACGCCCACCAGAATCACCGGTTGCAAGCTGTTCGTGCCCAGCGTGTCGGTGATCAGCTCCGCAAGTTGCTCGACATCGTAACCGCGGCCCCGTGTGCCAATCTGGCCGAGATAGGTGAGGTCTTTGCGCAGTTGCGTGGACTTCACCCCGGCGGCCTGGGCCAGCGCTTCGCTGGAGACGTTTTGCAAGGAGTTCGCCCGCAGCCGGTTCAAACAACGCAGGTAAACCGAGAGCCGGTAAACGGTCTTGCGCGGAATATCCTGACGCGAGGGCTTTTTCATGGGGAGAATCGCGCCGGCCGCTTCAGATGGCCGCGTGGGGTGGTTTGGGGTTGGTGGCCTTGATGCGGTCCAATTCCATCCCTTCGATGCTGGCCGCAACGCGCTGCAACTGCTGGCGCAACCGGTTGATTTCCCGAGCTTGTTCGATCACCACCTGGTTCAACTCGTCATACAGTTTTTCGAGATGCGTCACGTGAGCTTCGAGACGTTCCAATTGTGTTTCAGCGGGTAAATCCATGCGAGCGGCCCGGCCAATGTTCCCCGCGTGGCTGCGGGAGGCGAGTCTGAATTTCCGGCTTCCCCTCTTGGTTGGCTGGGTGGCGGCACCTTGGTTTGCAGGCGTTTGCCGCACAATTGTTGGAAAATAGGCTTGCCAAAATGGCTCCGCACGTCACTTTTTCGCGCGTCTAGCAGATAGCTTGTCGGCTCCTCGTCATGGTGAATCTTCAGTTGAACGTATTTCAGTGATGATTTGAAACCCGATGGTCGGGAACAGTCAGGAAGATACCGCAGCCCCTCTCGGACAAATCATAAACACATGAGTACGAAACTGTATGTAGGTAATCTCTCCTTCAACACGACTGAAGGCGAACTCCGCGACACCTTCGGCGCCCACGGCAGCGTGGTGGACGCCATCGTCATGACCGACCGCATGAGCGGCCGTTCCCGTGGCTTTGGCTTTGTCACCATGTCCACCCCGGAAGAAGCCGAAGCGGCGATCAACGCCCTCAACGGCGCCAACATCGACAACCGCGCCCTGACCGTCAACGTCGCCCGTCCGAAGGAAGAGCGTTCCTTCGGTGGTGGTGGTGGCGGCGGCGGCCGTGGTGGTTACGGCGGCGGCGGCGGTGGTGGCGGCCGTCGTGACTCCCGTGGCGGTGGTGGCGGTCGCGACCGTTATTAAGCTGGGAAGATTTGGTCGGGAACCGGCCTCACTGCGAGGTGGGGCCGGTTCTTTTTTTGATTTGGAGCAGGGAAACCTTGGGCTTGCGCAAATGCCGGGACCATTTGCCGCATTGGATGCATGGAAGAACATATCGAAGTTGAAGGCAGGATTGTTTCGGTGCTTGCCGGCACCATGTTTCGCGTGGAGCTGGACAACCAGCATGTCGTGCTGGCGACCATTTCCGGCAAGATGCGCAAGCGCTTCGTGCGGCTCACCGCCGGTGACCGCGTGAAAATGGAGATGTCCCCCTACGATCTGAACAAGGCCCGCATCGTCTGGCGGCTGCGTTAGCCGCGACTCATCGTGCCGGCCAGCGGCGGCACATGGATTTTCGTTCGCGGCGCGGATGACCCTGCCTGGACATTCCGTCGGATCTCAATTTCGTTGCCGCCATGTTCGCCATTGAGAATCAATTCCGCTTCGACGAGGCCATCCGCCGCTTTGATGCCGCGAATGCCGCCGACCCCAACCAGGAACTGGTGGACGGCGTGGCCCACCCGCGCGAACTGCTCTACGCCTGCCGGCTCACCGATTGGGTGCTGCGCCTCCGGCCCGCCGCCTCAGAGGCGCTGCGCCTGGCCGCGCGCTGCCAGCATCTTCGTCGCTGGGAAAGCCCCCGCAATCGGTTCCCGCTGGACCGGGCCGGCTACCTCCGCTGGCGCGCGGACTTGAAGAAATTTCACGCCGAGCAATCCGGGGCGATCCTGCGCGAAGCCGGCTACGATGAGGTGCTTATCCGCCGCGTACAGGCGCTGAACCTGAAGCAGGATCTCGGCAAAGACCCTGACTGCCAGGTGCTCGAAGACGCGCTCTGCCTGGTCTTCCTGCAATACCAGTTCGCCGATCTGGCCGCGAAAACGGACGATGACAAGCTGGTTAACGCCTTGAAAAAGTCCTGGGACAAGATGTCCGGGCAAGGCCGTGCCGAGGCGTTGAAGCTGAACTACGGCGAACGGGAGCTGGCACTCATCAAAGCGGCGTTGGGGTAGGGCAAGTGATTTGCCCGGCCAATGAACTATCACTGGCACCCCGCCGAACTCCGGGCTTGTCAATCGGTGGATGTCTGGCACGTTGACGCGCGAAATTTATTATGAACAAGCCCAAGATTATTGCCTATTTGAAGCCTTCCTGCGGTTGGAGCATGGGAGTTCGTGCGATCATGAAGAAGTACGATCTCCAATTTGAGGATCGCGACATCATCAACGATCCACTGCAACGGCAGGAGATGATCGAGAAGAGCGGGCAGATGTTGAGCCCGTGTGTGGAAGTCAACGGTCGGATGCTGCCAGACATCAGCGGCGAGGAAGTCGAAGCCTACCTGCTGGCCAACAATCTGGTGCAGCCGAATCCGATCCAGCCCGAGGCTCCGACCAACCAGCCGTGCGCACACGAAATGCCCGGTGCCGTGGGCATGCAGTTTCATCGCTAACAGTCCGTTCAACAGGCAGCGGCCGGCACAAGTCGGCGCCGATTTTTCGGGGAATTCTGAGCGAACTCACGTGCGTGGCCACGGCAGGATGGGTTTGTGAACCGCCTGCCCGGCTGCCCTTCGTCCTCCAATCTCGGGCGGGTTTTTGACGGGGTTTTAATGCTGGCAAGTCCGGCGGCGTAATCGGTATTCTGCGGCACGCCGAATGTCGCCTGCCAAACTCAATGTCCTGATCGTTGAAGATGATTCGGCCACGCGCCGGATGTTGGAGCATGCGGTCAAGACGCGCGGTCACGCAGCGGTGAGTTTTGCCTCGGCGGAGGAGGCCTTACGCGAACTGGAGCGGCAACTCTGTCCGCTGATCATCATTGATCTGGTGCTGCCGGGCATTGACGGCCTTGAGTTCTGCCGACGCCTGCGGCAGCGGCCCGATGGGGCCGCGCTCTACCTGCTCGTCGCCACCGCGTGCAACCAGCCGGATGATTTGCAGGCGGTGCTGGATGCCGGGGCCAACGATTACCTGCCCAAGCCGTTTGACCTTCCACTGCTGCAAATCCGGCTGTCGATCGCGGAGCAGCAGTTGCGCGACCTCCAACGCAGCCGGCGGATGGAAGAGTTGCACCGCACGGTGCTCCGGGAGGCCTTGGACGGGTTCTTCATTTGCGACGCCGAGGACCGGCTGATCGAAGTAAATGACACCTACTGCCGGATCAGCGGTTACGATCGTTCCAGTCTGCTCGGGAAGACCCTGGCCGAGCTCTTTCCGGAGCGACCGGTCACCAGTTCCGACCATGTTGCGGACAACCGGTTTGAAACCCGGCAGCGCCGGCAGGATGGAACCCTGATCGATGTGGAGCTCTGCACCCGGGAGCTGGGCGGCAGCGGCGGCTTGCGGTTTGGCTTTGTGCGGGATCTGAGCGAGCGGAAGCGGGTCGAGGAATCGCTGCGGTATCGGGCGCAGGTCCAGGAACTGGCCTCGACGCTGGCGGCTGATTTCATCGATGCGCCGGGGCAGGAGATTGACGAACACATCACCATCGCGCTCCAACGGCTTGGACAATTCGCGGGGGCGGATCGTAGTTCGCTGCTGCTGTTCTCCGAGGACGGGCTGACCATGCGCATCAATCACGAGTATTGCGCGCCGGGTGTTCCTTCCCAGAAAGACCACTTTCAGAGCATCACCGTGGCCGCGTACCCCTGGCTCCACGAACTGGTGGCGCAGCCGAAGGCGGTCAACATTCCGGATGTCGGGCGGTTGCCGGAGTCCGCCGCGTCCGAGCGCGCGACGCTCAGCCGCATGGGGGCCCGGTCCATCATCGCCGTGCCGCTGTCATTCGGGCGCACGTTTCTCGGTTTTCTTTCCCTGGTTTCCACGACGCGACCGGCGGCGTTTCCCAAGGAACACGAGGACTTGCTCACGCTCGTGAGCGCCATTTTCGTGCACTCGCTGCAGCGGAAGCAGGCTGCCGCGGACATGGAAAAGCTGGCGGCGTTTCCGAGGTACAATCCCAATCTGGTGCTCGAATTCACCCCGGACGGACGGCTTTCGTATTTCAACGCCGCCGCCCGGCATCTCTCGCAATCCCTCGGCCGGGTGACAGTGCGTGACATCCTGCCGCCCGACACCCCGAACGTCGTCCGCCGCTGCTTGTCCTCAGGCGAACCGACCATCGGCCTCGAGTCCAAGCACGGCAACCGCACCATCTCGTGGTCGTTCTACCCCATCCCGGCGATCCGGGCGGTGCATTGCTACGCCGTGGAAGTTACGGACCGGCTCAACATCGAGGAGCAACTGCGGCAGTCGCAAAAAATGGAGTCCATCGGCCAGCTCGCGGCGGGCGTGGCTCATGATTTCAACAATGTGCTGACCGTGATCGAAGGCCACGCCGGACTGCTGCTTTCCGAGGCGGACCTGCCCGAACCCGCCGTGGAATCGCTCGGTCAGATTGCCGCCGCCGCCGGCAAGGCCGCCAATCTCACCCGGCAGTTGCTGACGTTCTCGCGACGGCAGGTCATGCAGCCGAAGTTGATCGACCTGAATGTCGTGATCCAGAACGTCACCCGGATGCTGGCACGGTTGCTGGGTGAGGACATCACCATTCAATTCAATTACGCCAGCCGGCTGCCGCACGTCCATGCGGACACCGGCATGATGGAGCAGGTCTTGTTGAATCTCGCGGTGAATGCCCGGGACGCCATGCCCAGGGGCGGCCGCCTGGTCATCACCACCTCGGCCGTGGAGGTGGATGCCACCCAGGCCCAACAGTTTGCCGAAGCCCGGCCCGGCAACTTTGTCCGCCTCAGCATCGCCGACACGGGCACCGGCATTGAACCCGCCCACCTCACCCGGATTTTCGAGCCGTTCTTCACCACGAAGGCCGTGGGCAAGGGCACCGGCCTGGGCCTGGCCACCGTTTACGGGATTCTCAAACAGCACGAGGGCTGGATTCAGGTTTACAGCGAGCTCGGCAAAGGCTCGACCTTCACCGCGTATCTGCCCGCCGTGTTGACGGAGGAAACCTCGCAGGACACCACCATCAAGCGCCGCGAGGTCAAGGGGGGCAACGAGCGTATCCTGGTCGTCGAGGATGAGCCCGCTCTGCGCCAGCTCGCCGGTCAGATTTTGAAGCGGTTCGGCTATCAGGTGCAGACGGCGGAAACCGGCGTGCATGCCTTGAAAGTGTGGGACGAAGCGCAGGGCGAATTTGATCTGCTGCTCACCGACATGGTGATGCCCGAAGGCATCAGCGGCCGGGAACTGGCGGACATGTTGAAGCAGAAAAAGGAAAGTCTCCGCATCATTTACAGCAGCGGTTACAGCCAGGAAATCGCCGGGCATGACCTGACCTTGCAGGAGGGTTTCAACTTCCTCCAGAAGCCCTACCATCCGCTCAAGCTCGCCGAGACCGTGCGCGACTGTCTGGATCGCTGAGCCGTCCTGCCCGATTTATTCGTAGCGCAGCGCGTCGATGGGGTCGAGGTTCGCCGCTTTCAACGCTGGGAAGAAACCGAACACCACCCCGATCAGCGCGCTGACACTGAAGGCGAGGAGCACCGAACTTTCCGACACCAGCGTCGGGAATCCCGCCACCTTCGTCAGCAACGGGGCCAGCCAGTACCCGGTCAGGATGCCCAGCAGACCGCCGAGCGCGCTGAGGACCACGGCCTCCGCCAGAAACTGCCGCAACACATCGCCCCCACGCGCGCCCACGGCCAGCCGGATGCCGATCTCGCGGGTCCGTTCGGTCACGCTGACGAGCATGATGTTCATGATGCCGATGCCGCCCACCACCAGCGAGATGCCCGCGAAGGCGCTGATGATGACCGTCATGATCCGGTTCGTGGAGTTGGCGAACTCACCGATCTCCTGCTGGGTGCGCAGCGAGAAGTCCGGCTCGGCACCCTCCTGAATCCGGTGCCGCTGGAGGAGCAATTCCGTGAGATTCGTCTGCACATCCGCCATCATGGCCCCGCTCTGGGCCTGCACATTGAACGAGCGGAACATCGTGTCCCCGGACAACCGCTTCATCGCGCTGGTGTAGGGCATCAGGATGACATCGTCCTGGTCCTGGCCAAAGGAGTTGGCCCCCTTGGGCGCGAGCCAGCCGACCACCACGAAAGGCGCGTTCTTGATCCGGATGATCTGCCCCACCGGATCATTGCCTTCGCCGAAGAGCGTTGCGGCGGTGGTCTTGCCGATGACACAAACCTTGGCGGCGTTGCGCACATCCGTTTCGGTGAAATTCTCGCCGGAAAGAAAATTCCAGGAACGAATCGCTGCGTAATCCGCGCTGACGCCGTAATAGCCCACGCTGGTGTTTTGATTGCCCGCGATGATCTGGACATTTCCTCCGCGCACCTCCGGGCTGACCCCCGCCACGCCGGCCACCTCGCGCTTGATGGCTTCATAATCGCCCTGCGTCAGCGTGGATGTGGCCCCGAAGCCGCCGCGCACCCCGCCGCGACTGCCGCTGCTCGAAAAAACAATGATCAAGTTCTGCCCCATGCTGGCGATCTGCGCATCCACCTGCGCCTTTGCCCCGGCCCCCATGCTGACGCCGACAATCACGGCCGAGATGCCGACGATGATGCCAAGCATCGTCAGGATGGACCGCATGACGTTCCGGCGGATGGCGCGCAGCGCGATTTTGAGTACGGCGAACATGACTTAGTGCAGTTGAATGGCCCGTTGCTCCGCCTCGAGTTTGGCGATCTCCCCGGCCGCGTGCAGGCGGTGGGCGACCGGTTCATCGCTGCGGATCAGGCCGTCGCGCATGACGATTTTCCGCTTCGCGTAACTGGCGATGTCCAGTTCGTGCGTCACCATGACGATGGTGATGCCCTGCTCGTTGAGC
>CAYXDZ010000043.1:0-4358 GCA_964463815.1 uncultured Verrucomicrobiota bacterium
GTGCGCATCCTCGATTCCGGCACCGGCACCGCCGCGAAGACCCGCGTGTTGATCCAGTCCACGGACGGCAAGGAGGAATGGGGCACCGTCGGCGTTCACGACAACATCATCGAAGCCAGTCTTCAGGCTCTGATCGATTCGATGGAGTATGCGCTGATGAAGAAGTAGCCGGCACCGCCTGGTTCGCAATCCTCCTGAAAGAACGTAACTGGCGGGCGAAAGCAGCGCTGTAGTCGCATGTCAGACACCGCCTCATCTCCCAGCGCCGACTCGATTACGACGCGCCTGTCGCTCTTGAGCCGGCTGAGTGACCTTGATGACCACGGTAGTTGGCGGACGTTTTTCGATCTTGTTGGCACTTGATCTACAACGTGGCCCAGCACTCGGGACTGGCCGATGCGTCGGCGCAAGCAGGGGTGCAGAAGACGGTCATCGGTATGTTGCGCGCCATGCCGGAGTTTCACTACGACCGCAGCAAGGGCACGTTCCACGAATGGCTCGCGGGTGACTCGGCGGCGGATTCTCGACCATTTTCGCAAGTCCTATCGTCCAACGCCGCGATCCCAGGTCTCGCCGGAAGAATTGGAGGATGCGGATGGGGATGCCGCCCGGGTGGCGGAACTTTCGGGCGGGCAGTTCGACCAGGCAAGGCAGGAAGAGTGGGAAGGTTCGGTTTTCAAAGCTGCGGTCGTACGGGTGCGGTACCAGGTGGAGCCAAAGAACTTTCAAGTCTTTGCCATGTGCGTGTTGAAGGAAACGCCATCTCGAAAGTGGCGGAACGGCTCGGAATAAGTGCCGTCCAAGTTTACCTGTCCACACACCGGGTGGCTACAGCCATCAAGCGGGCCATCCGCCCGATTTCTGGAATCGGCACGCTTTGACGAGTGCCGCCGCGGCAACCATTACACCGCCCCTTCGGTAACATTCGTTTTGAGTGCCGTTTCAGGCGCGCGCGGATCGCGATTGATCATTTCGCGGGAATCGCCTAAACCACCGCCCATGTCAGGCGATGATTGGGTGATTCAGTTGGATCAACTGCGGGTCGAGTACCGCACCCGCGAGCTGGGCCAGGAGACCAAGCTGGCCGTCCGGGATCTCTCCCTCAAGGTGCGCGCCGGCCAGGTGTTTGGCTTCCTGGGTCCGAACGGCGCCGGGAAAACCACCACGATGAACGTGCTGCTCGGCTTCGTGAACGCCACCGGCGGCTCCGCGAAGATTTTCGGCGTCGATGTCCGCCAGCCCATCGCCCGGCAGCGCATCGGCTACCTGCCCGAACTGACCTACTATTACAAGTTTCTGACCGCCGAGGAACTGCTGCGCTTCTATGCCCGCATCTTCCGCATCCCGAAGGCCGAGACGGAACAGCGCATCGACCGCATTCTCAAACTGGTGGAACTCGAGCACGCGCGGAAGCGGCAGATCCGCACTTATTCAAAAGGCATGCAGCAGCGCGCCGGGCTGGCGCAGGCGCTCATCAACGATCCCGATCTGCTGATTCTCGACGAACCGACGAGCGGGCTTGATCCGCTGGGTCGCATGAAGGTGCGCGACATCATCCAGCGGCTGCGCAACGACGGCAAGACGGTGTTCTTCTCCTCGCACGAACTGGGTGAAGTTGAAACGGTTTGTGATCGCGTGGCGATTCTCCACCAGGGCGAACTCAAGGTCGAAGGCTCCGTCGAGGAGTTGAAACAACAATATCAAACCCACCTGGAAGCGATCTTCCTCAAGCTGGTGGGGTATCAAGAGGCGGCATGAACGCGAACAACATTCTGGCCATCAGCTCGCTGGTCATCCGGGAACTCTACCGGCGCAAAGACTTCTACGTGCTGTTCATTCTGACCGTGTTGATTACGGCGCTGGCGGGTTCGGCGAATTTTTTCAACGATCCCAAGATCGTCGGCTGGCTCAAGGAGCTCAGCCTCACGTTGATCTGGCTCTCCTCGCTGGTCATCGCCATCAACACGGCGGCGCGGCAGATTCCCGCCGAGCGCGAGAGCCGCACCATCTTCCCGCTGCTCGCCAAGCCGGTGACCCGCGCGGACGTGATGGCCGGGAAGTTCCTCGGCTGCTGGCTCGCGTGCGGGCTCGCGCTGGTGGTGTTCTACATCTTCTTCGGCCTCGTGGTTTCCACCAAGGGCGGCCGCCTGCCCGGTGGCGATTTTGCGATGGCCCTGTGGCTGCACTGGATGATGCTGGGCATGGTCATCGCGCTCAGCCTGCTGGGGTCGCTGTTGTTCACCTCGGTGGCGGCCAACGTGACGATCTGCTTCGTCATCGTCGCGGGGCTGTTGTTCGTCGGCTTTCACCTCGGCAAGGTGGCGCGCCAGCAGCCCGAGCCGGTGCAATCCATCCTGCTTGTGCTTTATAACCTCGTGCCCCAGTTCGGTTTCTTTGACGCAAGGCAAAAGCTGATCCACGGCAGCTCCCTGGCCGTGGTGCCGGTGGTGCTCGCGTCGTTGTATGCCCTGGCCTACACGTTGGTGTTTCTCCTCGGCGGCTGGCTCGCCTTCCGCCGCAAAGCCTTGAATTGATCCCGCGTGAACCGCCCAAACCACATTCCGCACCTGCTGCTGGTCTTGCTGCTGATCATTGCCTTCAGTCTGAGCACGCGGCTGGTCACGGAGGAACTGGCGCGGGAACCGGGCCGCGGCTCGCAATCCCTGACCGTCATGCTGCTGGGCGACAGCCGGCGGCTGTTCGCGAATCATTTCTTCAGCAAGGCGGACGAGTATTTTCACGCCGGATACTATCCATCAATCTTCGACCAGGCGGCCGTCGCCACGAAGGGCGGCGGTTCGGCGGTGGCCACGGGAGCCATCACCGGTGATGCCCATGCGGGAGAAGTGGAATGGCAGAACGAACCACGTGACTGGATCGAGCGCTTCAGCCGGAATTTCTTCCCCTCGGAGCACGTGCATCTCGACGCGATGGGGGGCGACGATCACGACCACGATGGCGACGGCGTTCCCGACCACGCGGCCGAGGATCATGACCACGATCATGACCACGGTCATGCTCATGATCACGGGCATGGCAAGGGGGCTGCAAATGACGGTTCACAGATGCGCGAAATCCTCCCGTGGTTGCGCATCTCCGCCGAGCTGGACCCAAACCGCATCGAAACCTACGTCACGGGCGCCTACTGGCTGCGCAAGCGCATGAACCGCGTGGCCGAGGCGGAGGAATTTGTGCGCGACGGTCTGCGCGCCAACCCCAAGAGCTACGCGCTGGTTTACGAACTGGCCCGCATCCAGGAAGAGCACCACCAGAACATCGCCCGCGCCCGCAACCTCTACCAACTGGCACTGCGTTACTGGGACGAATCACAGCGGCTGGCACCCGAGCCCGACCATTTCCTGCTGGCCCAGATTCTCGGGCAACTGGCCACCCTCGAACGCCGCGAGGGGAACACCGCACGGGCCGTCGGGCTGTTGCGCGAACTGCGGAAAATCTCCCCCAATCCAGCCGGTATCGACCAGTTGATTCAAGACACCGAGGCCGGCAAGCCACCCTTCAGCACACCATGAACCGGTTCCGTTTCAACCTGTTTCCATCCGTTGTTCTCGCGACGTTCCTCGCCCTGGGCACGGCCTGCCGGGATTCCGCCCACTCACACCATGATCACCCGGGTGATGACCATCACGGTCACGATCACAGTCACGGCCACAGCCACGACGCGCTGCATGGCGGCCAGGTGATCGTCCTGGGTGAAGAGGCTTTTCACCTGGAGCTGGTGCCGGACCGTGCGGCCGGCCGGTTGACGCTGTATGCGCTGGACGGTCACATGGAAAACTTCGTGCGCCTGAGTTCGCCCACCATCTCGACAAGCCTGATGGTGGACGGGGCACAACACACTTTGGAGCTGGCCGCCGTCGCGCAATCGGCCACCGGCGAAACCGTCGGTGACACTTCGCAGTTTTCGGCCCGGGCGGATTGGTTGCGGAACGCGGGCAACATCAGCGGGCGCATCGCGGCCATTGAGATTCGTGGTCAAACCTTCACCAACATCGCTTTCGACCTCGCGGGTGACATTCCGGCGAACTGACCGGCGTTCGACTCCGGCATCCCTGTTGATGCACCGCGCGAAGTTCACCGGAAAAATGCTGGCCGCACACCGGCCGGTTTGTTTGGAATAGCCGCACCCGTCCACGATCACCATCACATGCCAGGCTCTTAGTTTGCCAAAACCAATCCCGCACTATGACCCGCAGAACCCTCGCTGGCGTGCTCTCAGGCTTTTCCCTCAGCGTGTTGCCCCTGACGGCGCAGGAAGCCGCCGACTTGCAACAATTGCAAAAGCAACTGCAGGAAGTGCAGCGGCAGTTTGAGCAGACCGTCCAACAGCAGCGCCAGCA
>CAYXDZ010000043.1:4458-14849 GCA_964463815.1 uncultured Verrucomicrobiota bacterium
CCCAACCAGCGCGGCTTCACCGTGCAAGGGCTGGAGGCCACTTTCGCGGGCGCGGTGGACCCCTACTTCCGCGGCAACGCCAACGTGCTTTTCTCCCTGGATGCCGACGGCGAATCCTTCCTCGAACTTGAAGAGGGCTGGCTCGAAAGCGTCGCCCTGCCCGGGAATTTCAAAGTACGTGGCGGCCAGATTTTCACCGAGTTTGGGCGGCTGAACCCGACGCACATCCACACCTGGGACTTCGTGGACAGTCCGCTGGTCAACGGCCGCTTTCTCGGCGGCGATGGCCTGCGCAATCCCGGCGCGTGGGTGTCATGGCTCGCCCCGACGCCCTTTTACTCCGAGCTGTTCGTCAATGTGCAGAACAGCGGCGGCGGCACGGCGGCCAGCTTTCGCGGTGGCGGGCATCATCACGGCGAGGAGGAAGAGGAGGAACTGCCGTTCGCCTACCGTCATGGCGACAACGATCGGGGGGTGCGCAACTTCACCGACCTGTTGATCGCGCCGCGCTATGTCGCCGCGTTTGAACTGACGCCTGCGCAAACCTTGCTGTTCGGAGCTTCGGCGGCGTTCGGTCCGAACAACATCGGCGGCGAGGATGCGGGCGACACGCGCACCCAGCTCTATGGCGTGGACCTGACGTGGAAGTGGAAACCGGCCAATCAATCCGGCGGCTTTCCCTTTGTGAGTTGGCAGACCGAGGCCATGTGGCGGCGCACGGAAGTCGGGGCTTTCGACTGGGATGAGGATGGCGACGGGCTGTTGAGTGACGGCGAGGTCGAGGATCTCGACACCGGCGCGCCGGCCACGCTCGACGCGGAGACGCTCAGTGACTTCGGCTTCTACACCCAGGTCGTTTATGGCTTCCGCAAAGGGTGGACGGCCGGCTTGCGTTACGACTGGCTGGACCGCGACTCCGGCCGCTACGAGACGCGCAACCTGGCCCTGGACGGCGAGGCGCTGGGCCGCGACCCGCTGCGCAACTCCCGCTGGCGGCTTTCGCCCGCGCTCACCTGGTATCCGAGTGAGTACTCGAAGCTGCGACTCCAGTATAATCTCGACGACCGGCGGGACATCGGGACCGACCACTCGGTGTGGTTGCAGTTTGAATTCATCCTGGGCGCTCACGCCGCGCACAAGTTTTGAGGCCCACGCGATGAGCCCTCTTTCTAGCAGGTGGTTGATGAGCGGCCTGGTCGCCTTCGCTCTGGCGGCAGGTCTTCCGGCCAGGGCGGAGTTGAATGTCGTCGCCACGCTGCCGGACCTGGGCTCACTGGCCGGGGCCGTTGGCGGCGGCAAGGTCAAGGTGACCAGCCTGGCGCGGCCCACCGAGGACGCGCATTTCGTGGATGCGAAGCCCAGTTTCATCCGCGTCTTGAACCGGGCGGACGTGCTCATCGAAGGCGGGGCGGATCTGGAGATCGGCTGGTTGCCACCGCTCGTGCAGGCCGCGCGCAACCGCAAGATTGTTCCCGGCGGCGAGGGCCTGATCAATGCCGCGCAAGGGCTGGAGTTGCTCGGGGTCGCGACGGGGCCGGTGGACCGCTCGCAAGGGGACGTGCATGGCAAGGGCAACCCGCATTACCTGCTGGACCCCGTGCGCGCCGGCCAGGTCGCGGCCCACCTTGCGGAAATCTTTGCCAAGCTCGAACCGGCGAACGCTGCGGCTTTCGCGACCGCCAACCGCGACTTTCAAGCGGCGCTGAAGGAAAAGCTCGCGGCCTGGACCAAACTACTCGCGCCCTACAAAGGCACGAAGGCTGTCACCTACCACAAATCCTTCGATTACCTGCTCGACCGGTTCGGACTGCAACTCGCCGGAACCATCGAACCCAAGCCGGGCATTGAGCCCTCGCCCACCCACATCACTGCTTTGATTCCGCAGCTCAAGGAACAAGGCGTGAAAGTGGTGCTCATCGAAGATCACCGGCCGGCCAAGACCCCGCGTTATGTGGCGGAACAGGCGGGTGCCACCTTGGTGATCCTGCCGCACTTCCCCGGCGGACATAAAACGTCCGAGACTTATCTCGAGTGGATGGATCATCTCATCGGCGAACTGGCGGCGGCGCTGCGACAGCCATGAGCCCGGATTGGACCATCCGCCTGCGCGGAGTCGCGGTGGGTTACCGCGAGCAGACCGTGCTGCGCGACCTGGATTTCACACTCATGCAGGGCTCCTTTACGGCCTTGCTCGGTGCCAATGGGTCGGGCAAGTCCACCTTGCTGAAAACCATTCTGGGCCTCCTGCCCACCGTTCGAGGAGCGGTCGAGTTCCGGCACATCGCGTCACCCGTCATCGGCTACGTGCCGCAGCAGGAACAACTGGACGCCAACTATCCGCTCTCCGCGTTGGACGTGGTCTTGATGGCGGCGCACGCGCGTCTGAGCACGGGTCTGGCGGTTCCGCCTGTCGAACGTGACCTGGCCAGGGAATGCCTCCAGGCCACGGGGGTGGGCGAACTGGCCGGCCGGCGGTTTGCAAAATTGTCCGGCGGCCAGAAACAACGGGTGCTCATCGCCCGCGCGCTGGCGACCCGGCCCGACATCCTGGTCCTCGACGAACCGACGTCCGGCGTGGATGCGTCCGCGACCGGGGCCATTCTGGAATTGCTGGCGGACATTCATCGCGCGCGCCAACTCACCATCCTGCTGGTCACGCACGACTTCGGCATTGTGCGCCGCCACGCCACGCGCGTCGCCTGGCTCTGGCATGGAAAACTCACCGAGGGCACGCCGGCCGAGTTGATGACCCCCGAACACGTGGCCCGCATGTTGGAACTCACCTGAGATGGAAACACTGCGCGAAATTCTGGCTCCGGATTTTCTGCTGCGAAATTCGCTCTATACGAGCCTGCTCGTCGGCCTGGCGTGTCCGTTGGTGGGCGTGTTTCTCGTGTTGCGCCGACTGGCGTTTCTGGGCGTGGCCCTGCCGCAGATCAGCTCCACCGGGGTCGCGCTCGCGCTGTCGCTCCACGTCTGGTTTGGTCCCGCGCACTCGCACGATCACGGCACCAACCAAACTGTGGCGTTCATCGGGGCCTTCACCTTTTCGCTCCTGGCGGTGGTGGCACTGGCTTTTCTGGAACGCCGCCGGGACGGCCGCACGGATGGCCGGTTGGGAGCCGCCTATGTGGTCGCCACGGCCGTCAGTATTCTGCTGCTCGCGAAGTGCCCCCAAGCCGAGCAGAGCTGGTTGACCCTCTTCAAGGGCGAGATCATCGCCGTCACCACGGGTGAACTGTGGCAGACGTTTGTACTCCTGGCACTGATGCTGGCCGTCCTCGGCTGGCATCGGCGGACCTTTCTCCTGGTGTCGTTCGACCCGGACCTCGCCACGATTCTCAAAGTCCCCGTGAACCGCTGGAACCTGATTCTCTTCCTGCTGATCGGCCTCGCGGTCGGCGTCAGCGTGCTGGTGGTGGGTCCCTTGATCACGTTCGGTTTCATGCTCGTGCCGCCTTTGATTGCCCACCGGTTCGCGGACAACATGCAGCAGCTCACCCTCTGGTCGGCGGTCATTGGCGTGCTCGCCGCGTTCGCCGGATTCTACGCCGCCTACGTGTGGGATCTGCCGGTGGGCCCGGCTTCAGTGGGGTTGCTGGGGGTGACGTACGGGGTTGCCTTCATCACCACCGCGCGGCCTTTTCAGCGATCTTCAATCCCGGCCAACTGAACTCCGTGCCGCAACCGGCGCGCAAGTTCGGTTGAATTTTGTCGCCACCCGCCGCGTTGGCTCCCGATACTCGACCGCTCATGCGTTTGCTTGGACATTTGCCCGATGAAAAGCTGGCCCGCCGCTTTGCCGATTATTTGTCGGTCCAGAGCATGGCCAGCCAGGTCGAGCCGGAAGCGGACGGTCGCTGGGCGGTGTGGATTCGCGACGACGACCACCTGGACGACGCCGCCGTGGAACTGGCAAGCTTTCACGCCCAGCCGGAGGATCAAAAATACGTAAACGCCGCCGCCGACGCGGCTAGGCTCAGGGAGCAGGAGGAAAAGGATGAACAGGTGCGGGCCAAGCGGACTTTTGACCGCAGCCGGTTGCTGGAGAAATCGTGGATTGAGCGCCTCGGCAAATGCACCCTCGGCTTGATGGCCCTGAGCATCCTGGCAACCTTCTACACAGAATTTGGAAAGAATGAGGGCGCGTTTAACCAACTCGCCATTACAAGGGTAAACTTCGTCACCGATGCTTTTGAGTGGAGCAGGGCGTTCCTCCCGGAAGTCCGGGGCGGGCAGATATGGCGATTGGTCACGCCCATGTTCATCCACATGGACTTTATCCATATCCTTTTCAACATGCTGTGGCTGGCCGACCTGGGCAGCGCGGTTGAACGCCGCTATGGATGGCGGCGCCTGCTGGTGTTCGTGCTCGTGGTTTCCTCGTTTTCGAACCTGCTTGAATACCAGTTCAACAGCCCGGTGTTTGGCGGCATGTCCGGAGTAGTTTTCGCGTTGTTTGGCTTCATCTGGACTCAGTCTAAGTACCATCCAAATTCAGGCTTTCAGATTCCCCCGCTGGTAACCGGTTTGATGCTCTTCTGGTTTGTCTTCTGCATCGTCGGCCTCGGCGGAACGATCGCCAACTTCGTTCACTGGGGCGGCCTCGCGAGTGGCGCGTTCATCGGTTACGTCACCGCCGTGCTGTCCCGCCCGCGCTGAGCGCCGAAGAAGAATTGTAGGAGCCGACGTAAGGAGGCTCTGACTTTGCGCCCAAGCCAGGGAAGCTTGAGCCTCGTCACCTTGGCTCCTACCGAGCGGTTCTCCCAACACGCCGCGCAAAGTCGCCATTGAAATCCGTTTCCACGGGTTTATGGTGAAACCAATCTGAGCGTGCCATGAAAGCCCCTTACCTCATACTGATTCTGTTTCTGTTCTGCATGACCATCGTCCTGGTTGCGCTGGACCTCGTCAGCCTGCACAACCAGCGCGGCAACACCCAGGCGATGGAGCGGGTGATTGCCGATCTCACGGAGCGGGCCGGCAAGCTGGAGAGCGAACTGACCACGCTGCGGGAGCGCGAGGCCCGGCGTGAAGCCGAAGCCGCCAGCCGGCGGGCCGAGGCGGAACTCGCTTCCGTCAAAGCCGCCGCCACCAACCACGCCGAGGCAAAACCCGTCCAGCCCCAGCCCTTCCAGGCCCGCGCCTATGTGGGCAACGATTACCTCGGCCTCGCCTGGGTGATCCCCAGCAATGTGAAACCCCACGCCGAGACGGGCGAATACCGCTTCGAGCCGGTCATCTGGATCGACGAGCGCAACCGCAAGGCGTTTACCCAGACCAACGTCGTCGAGCGCGAAGTGGTGCGGAACACCAGCACGACGCAGGTTTATCAGCAGCCCAACTGGTATGGTTACCCGGTCTGGATCAAGCCCCATCCGGAGACGCCCGGCCAGCCCAACCAGCCTCCAGTGCAACGGCCGCCCACCCTGCCCTCGCCCGGCCAGCCCCGTACGCATATCTCGTTTCCGATCATCTCCGACGATCTACCACCGCAGCCCCGGCCTTCCAATCGCATCGTGCCGACACCCGCCCCGGGCTCCCGCTGAGAAAAGGCTGGCTTCGGGCAACCGGCTTGGGGTTATCTTTTCCGCCCCGCGAATTCCAAGAAAAATGAACGCCATTGCCGTTAACCCGGGCCGCAAGGAAGTCGGCCAGGTGAGTCACCCGCAGCCCCGTCTGGGCTGCGGCAACGAGGTCAAATTCCGCATGCTCGAAGTCGGCATCTGCGGCACCGACCGCGAAATCTGCCGGTTCGATTACGGCTCACCCCCGGATGGTTTCGAGCATCTCGTGCTCGGCCACGAAGGGCTGGGCGAGGTGACGGAAGTGGGCGACGCCGTGAGCACGCTGCGCAAAGGTGACCTCGTCGTGCCCATGGTGCGCCGGCCTTGCGCCGATCCCGCCTGCCAGCCCTGTCGCGCCGAGCGTTCGGACTTTTGCATGACCGGCAACTTCACCGAACGCGGCATCAAGGAAATGCACGGCTTCATGACCGAGGAAGTCGTCGATGAAGAGCCTTACCTCTGCAAAGTGCCCGATTCCCTGCGCGACGTCGCCGTGATGATGGAGCCGCTCTCCGTCGCGGAGAAGGCGCTTGAGCAATTGTGGAAAGTGCAGAGCCGCCTGCCCTGGCTCACTCCGGAGGCCGCGGCCCAACGCTCCGGCGTCGGCAAGCGGGCGGTGATCCTCGGCGCCGGCCCGATCGGCATTCTCGGCGCGATGGCCTTCAAAGTCGCCGGCTTCGACACCTATGTTTATTCCCGCTCGAAGAAGCCGAATCCCAAGGCGGATATCGTCGAATCTTTCGGCGTGCCGTACATCTCGGCGCTGGAAACCGGCCCGGAGCAACTCGCCGAACGCATCGGCAACATCGACGTGGTTTACGAAGCCATCGGCACGGCCACGAATTCGTTCGATGTCCTCAGCGTGCTCGGCCAGAACGGCATCTTCCTTTTCACCGGCATCCCCGGTTTCCCGAAACCGCACCTGACCTTTGACGCCGAGCTGATCATGCGCAACATGGTGCTCAAGAACCAGGTCGCCGTCGGCACGGTCAACGCCAGCCGCGAAGCCTTCGATTGGGCGATCCGCGACATGGTGGAGTTTATGAAGCGCTGGCCCGACGCCGTGCGCGCCGTGATCACCGGCCGCTTCCCGCTCGGTCACGCCCGCGAACTGCTGCTCGGCAAAGCCACCGGCATCAAGAACGTTTTGCAGATCGCCTGACCACTGACCACTGCTTACTGTTTACTGTTTACTGTTCACTTCTCACGCATCACGCATCACGCATCACGCATTACGCTCATCCCCATGCCCGCCAAAAAGAAAACCTCCCCCTGGATCGACGTCACCGCCCCCCTCCACGCCGGCACGCCGCACTGGCCGGATCAACCGGACGTGAAGCTCGAGCGCATGGTAAGCATGGACGACGGCGCGGTATGCAATGTCTCGATGCTCCACATGAGCGTCCACACCGGCACGCACATGGACGCCCCGTTGCATTTCGTCGCCAACGGCATCGGCATGGACCAGATGCCGCTCGAAGCCACCATCGGCCCCTGCCGTATCGTCGAGATTAAGGACAAAGAATCGATCAAGGTGAAGCATCTCAAGCCGCTCAAGCTCCGCCAGGGCGAGCGCCTGTTGATCAAAACCATCAACTCGAAGCGTTGCTGGAACGACAGCAAGTTTTACGAGGACTTCGTTTACATCTCGCAGGACGCCGCTGCGTACATGGTCGAACACGGCATTATGACCGTGGGGGTGGATTACCTGTCCGTTGGCGGGTTCTTCAAGGACGGCATCGAGACGCATCATCACCTGCTCCGCGCCTGCGTGTGGATCATCGAGGGCCTGAACCTCTCGAAAGTGAAGCCCGGCAAATACGACCTGCTCTGCCTCCCGCTCAAGACGTTGAACTGCGACGGCGCTCCGGCGCGGGTGTTGTTGAAGGCGCGCTAAGTCGTATCCATCGCTTGGAACGGTGACATTCTTGTCGCCGAGAGCCAGTTTGCCCCACCGACTTGGCCGCAGGGAATCCGGCGTTGCGAACGCTTTCGCCCTGCGCTAGCGTTCGACCATGATTACGGCCGAGGTCAAGAATCAGGCCGCCGCGATTTCCATCCCGGCCGGCTTGAGCTACGAGCAATTTTTGGAGTGGCTGGATGAGGACGTTCACGCTGAGTGGATTGATGGAGAAATCATTGTCATGAGCCCCGCTTCGACCTTGCATCAGGACATTGCTGATTTTCTGGCTTCGATCATTCGCTTCTATGTCGAAGAGCGGCGATTGGGGCGCGTCATCACGTCCCGCATTGTCATGCGCCCCACACCGATGCTGCCCGGCCGTGAGCCGGACATCATGTTCATCGCCACCGAGAACCTGCGACGGGTGCGGGACACCTCCGTGGAAGGTGCGGCCGATCTCGTGGTCGAGGTGATCAGCCCGGAGAGCCGCACGCGCGTCACCATCGACAAGTTCCGCGAATACGAAGCGGGAGGCATCCCCGAATACTGGATCGTCGATCCGTATCAGCAGTCGGCACAGTTCTTCCAACTCGATGAAACTGGCCGCTACCGCGAAGCACAGGCCGAAGAGGGCATTTATCAAAGCCGGGTGATCGAAGATTTCTGGCTGCGCACGGCCTGGCTGTGGGCCCCGCCGAAGATGTCGGCGGTGTTTCGCGAATGGGGATTGATTTGATCAACCACTCTAATGAGGAAGTTACTTTGAAAGCCGCGTGTCCCAATTGTTGGCGAAAGTTGCCAATGGTCGCGTTCTGCGTTGCCGTTCTCATCATCATGCCGGGCTGTGATCGAGGCGGCACCCAAGTGGAAAGCCTCCATGCTCGGGCCGAGCGGCTTGGCCCTCAAATTCGTGACGCCGCCGAGGCTTACGCCGGTGAACTTCGCAGACACAACGAATCAATCCCCACGACGGTTACAGTGGAGAAGTTGCTGACGGCTGGATATCTCAAGGGCATTGACGTGGCGGGACTGGAGCTTGTTGAAGTTCTGCTTCCGGCTGATCCAAACTTGCCAACGGAAGAATTCCGCCTGCTTGCATCCGACATAGAGCAGGTGTTTGCAGGAGTTAGCGATGGCAGTCCCGTGCCCACTCCACAAGAGCAAGGCGACGTTGTTTACATCAAACTGACCAGTGGAGCAGCTGAAGCTCTCAGAAAAAGGACTGCTTCGAGTCTCGGCCGGATGCTTCGGCTGCTGGCGGATGACCAGCCAATTATGGAGGCTAGGATTGTTGAAGAGATAGAGGGACCTTGGCTCAGCATTGTTTGCGCTTCGAATCCGGAGGCCAAGCAACTCGTGTCGCGCATCGAAGCATTGAAGTAGTCGAGCTGAACAAGCCACTCACTCCCCCGCCCGCACGTCGTAGCACCGCAGTTCCTCGTGGTAACGGAGATACATCCGGCCGTCGTGGATGACCGGATGCGCCCAGGCATCGTTCCGCGCTGAGGCCAGCCGGAATTGCCCCCTCACCTCGAAGCGATCCGCACGCGGTTCGAGCAGCCGCATCCAGCCATCCTCGCTCAAGGCATAAAGCCGTTGATCGGCCGCCAGGATCGCCCCCTTCACGAAGGACGATTCCTCGTAGAGCACTTCACCAGTCGCGGCATCCAGCGCCGCCCAGCCTTTGCGACCGGGATAGTACGAGCCATAGAGCTTTCCATCCAGCAGTACGACGCCGCCCTGACAGGTATCCAGTTCGGTGGTCCAGTCCGGTGCCACGCCCACCAAGCCACCCGGTTGTTCCGGTGCGATCAACCGGTACAACTGGCCAGGCGGCCCGTGCGTGGCCGTGATGAACACCGCGTCGCCCACCAGCACCGGCATCATCGCCAGCACGCCGTAACGGGTCGGCCGCGGAACGGTCCACTGGAGCTTGCCAGTGTCGGCATCGACGCAATACAGGTGCTTCAGCGAACAGCCGATCAACAGGCGCTTGCCGGCGAACTTCACGAGAATCGGCGAAACGTAGCTGGCGTTTTCCACCGCGCGTTCGCCGTCCGCCGCCCGCAACGGCTCGCTATGCCAGAGCAGTTCGCCGGTCCGTTTGTCGAACGCAACGACCAGCGCTTTGCTCCCCCCGGCCGTGGCATACACCGCCGCTTCATCCACCAACGGACATTCGCTCAGCCCCCAAGTGATGTTGTCGCCGGCGAAGCGTTCGAGCAGCGACACCGCCCACGACTCACGACCCGTGGCGGCGTCGAAACACGCGAGCCGGCCGTGGGCATTCTGGTGGTACACCCGACCATCGCTGTAGGCGACCGACGACCGCGCGCCGGGATAGTCGCGCGACCACGCGAGGCCGTTCTTCGTGCGCCACAATTCGCGGCCTGCCAGATCGAACGCGAACAGGTGCAGTTCGCCCTCGTGATCGCCGGTGATGAACAGCCGGCCGTTGGAAATAATCGGTGAGGAAAACCCACGTCCCAGGCCGGACACCGACCAAAGCTGCTTCGGTCCGCCTTCGGGCCACGACTGGAGCAAGCCGCGCTCATCGCTGATGCCATCGCGGCGGGGCCCGCGAAACTGCGCCCAGCCGGGATCAGGCGCGGCGATCAGTTCCGCCGTTGACCGGCGTTCGCTGGCCAGCACCAAGGACTCGAAACCGCCGGCCGCCAGCAAGGCCAGCCCGATGGCGTGACGCAGCCAGCTTACGGGCGCGCATGAGAGCATCGTGGAATTCATGTGGGGCGCAGCATAGCGGAATCGCGCCAACGGGCAACTGCTACCCGGATTTTCGGTGGCGGTCTCGTCAGCATCGGAAAGGCGGATTCATCCGCCCCGGCCGGTCGTATCCGATCCCATCAACCGGGCGGATGAATCCGCCCTTCCACCGTGTATCCTTGCCGGACTTTCCCCTT
>CAYXDZ010000044.1:0-14673 GCA_964463815.1 uncultured Verrucomicrobiota bacterium
AGCAATTGTTCGTTGTCGCGCGGGTGCAGGCCGATGGTCGGCTCGTCGAGGATGTAGAGCACGCCGCTGAGATTCGAGCCGAGCTGTGCCGCGAGCCGGATGCGCTGCGCCTCGCCACCCGAAAGCGTCGTGACGCTGCGGCCGAGTTGGAGATAGCCGAGCCCGACTTCGGCGAGGAAGTTCAGCCGCGTGTTGATCTCGGGAATGATGTCGCGGGCGACCTCGGCGGCGCGGCCGGCGGGCTCGAGCTGACCAAACCATTCACCCGCTTCGCTGACCGTCGCGTCGGCGAAGAAGTCAATTGTCGGCTGGTAGGAGACGAGGTTGCCAGCCTCTGATTTGTTTGGCTTTGAAGCGAGCCTCCTCACGTCGGCTCCTACCAGGTCGAGGCGCACCGCCCGCGCGAGCGGGTTCAAGCGTCGGCCGGCGCATTCCGGACACTGCTCGCGTTCGTTGGCCCAGCGCCACCAGCTTTCCTCGATGGAGTCGGCATTCGCGCCACGTTCAACTTCCGGAATGTAAAACAGCTCGCCGAAACCGCGGCACTTCGGACACCAGCCTTGCGACGAGTTGTAGGAAAAGTTCTTTGGATCAAGCGGCTCGAACGAGCGGCTGCACTTCGGGCAGACGCGATGGGTGGAATGGACGGTCTCGTGGCCGCGATTGTCGAGGGCGAACAGCACTCCACCACCGATGCGGATCGCCTCGTCGATGACTTGCTGGGGTGACTTATTATGGTCAGGGGAGGCTCCTGCGGAACCTTGGCGTTCAAGTGAAGTTTGGGCTCGGCGGGAGCCTCGCCCTGACTTCATGGGCTTGGCCACCTCTTCCAGTACGCCGATCACCACTTCGACGTCGTGTTCCTTGAAGCGATCCAGTCGCAGCCGCTTGCCAGCGGGATACATTTTTCCGTCCGCGCGAACCTCATAGTAACCATGCTTGGCCGCCCACTCGGCAACGTCCGTGTGAAAGCCTTTGCGATTCCGCACGACCGGCGCGAGCAGGAGCAGGTCGCCGCGCTTGTTGGTTTCTGCCAGCAAGTGCCGGCTGAGTTCGTCCGCGGATTGTTCGCGCACGGGTTGCTGGCAGTCGGGGCAATGCTGCGTGCCAAGGCGGGCGAAGAGCAGGCGGATGAATTGATAGATTTCCGTGACCGTCGCGACCGTGCTCTTGCCGCCGCCGCGCGAAGTGCGTTGTTCGATGCTGACCGTCGGCGGCAGGCCGGCGATGAGATCGACATCCGGCCGGGCCATCTGCTCGATGAACTGCCGCGCGTAGGTGTTCATCGAGTCGAGGAACCGGCGCTGGCCTTCGGCGAAAAGCAGATCGAAGGCGAGCGTGCTCTTGCCCGAGCCGCTCACGCCGGTCACGACCACGAACTTCCCGCGCGGAATCTCAAGCGAGAGGTTCTTCAAGTTATGCTCGCGCGCTCCGGTGATGGCGATGAACTCGCCAGCGGTTGCCGGGCCGTTTGAATCTTTCCGTGTCTTCGCCACCGGACGAGTCTTAAGGGAAAATGGTGTTTCCGCAACGCAGCAACCCGTGGCCGGTGCCGCCGGGCGAAATTTCGCGTTTCCTCGGGGTGGCGTCCCGCTAAGCTGCCACCGCCGTGAACGTCACGATCCAGTTTTTCTCCTACTTCAAGGAACTGACCGGCACCGAGCGCCTGGAGCGATCCGTGCCGACGGGCTCGACGCTGGGCATGCTGCACGATGAGTTGTGCCGGGAACACCCCGCCCTGCGCGAAATGAGCCGGGCGACCCTGCTCGCGGTGGGGATGGATTACCAAACCCGCGACTACGTGCTGCGGGAGGGGGATCTCGTTTCACTTTTCCCGCCGGTCCAGGGCGGTTGAAACAGCAACAGCCAAAGAACCCGCGATTGGATCATGCGTAGAGAACTCACCCTTGGCCCCGAGCCGATCAATGAACCCGCCTTGGTGGCTGCCCGCCGGATGTCCGCCGGCATGGGCGCGGCGGTTTGCTTTGCCGGCGTCGTGCGCGCACAGGAAGGCGCGGAAGCGATCAAGGCGATCGACTACGAGGCATTTCAGGAGATGGCCGAGCATCAGTTTCACCGGCTCTTCGATGAAATGGAGCAGCGCTGGCCGATTGAATCCGTGCGGCTCGTGCATCGCCTGGGCATGGTTCAGGTGAATGAACCTTCGCTGTGGGTGGAGGTCGTGGCCCCGCATCGCGGGGAAGCGTTTGCCGCCGGCCAGTGGTTGATTGATGAAATGAAGCGCGTGGTGCCCATCTGGAAACGCCCCATCCCCGCCTGACATGACCACGAACTCCTTGACCCTCCGACCGGCCCGTCCGGAAGACGCCGGACTCGTGCTCCAGTTCATCCGGGAAATTGCCGCGTATGAAAAGTTGAGCGGGGAAGTGGTCGCCACTGAGCAAGACATCCGGACCGCCTTGACCGGTGCACCCGCGCCCGTCGAAGTGCTGCTC
The DNA here is from genome assembly GCA_964463815.1 of uncultured Verrucomicrobiota bacterium. Taxonomy (GTDB): domain Bacteria; phylum Verrucomicrobiota; class Verrucomicrobiia; order Limisphaerales; family RI-55; genus RI-55. The sequence continues at coordinate 2,457 of CAYXDZ010000044.1, forward strand.
GCCGATTGGGAGGGCCGGCCGGCGGCGTTTGCTTTGTTTTATCATAATTTCTCCACGTTCACCGGCCGGCGCGGCCTGTATCTGGAGGATCTGTTCGTGAAGCCGGAGTTTCGCGGGAAGGGCATCGGCAAGCGGCTGTTGCTGGAGCTCGTGGAGCTGGCGCGCGAACGAAAGTGCGCCCGCATGGAGTGGGTGGCCCTCGACTGGAACCAGCCGGCCATCGATTTCTACGAGCAACTCGGTGCCCGCAAAATGTCCGAGTGGTTGTTGTTCCGGCTCTCGGCGGATCAGATCGAAACGCTCGCCAACCAGCGCGATTCCCGCCACGATAGCAACCACACACCATGAAATTTCCGACCGGTTCCCAGCTTATTCGCAGTCTCCTGCCCGCGGCCGTTCTGTGCCTGTTCCCCGCCTGCCAGACAATCACCATCGACCCGGCCGTCCGTGACGCCGCGGAGAAACGGTGGGCCAAGGAGCTCGCCGAGTTCGAGCGGGCCGATGCGGCCCGGCCGCCCGCGCCCGGCGGGATGTTGCTGGTCGGCAGCTCCAGCTTTCGCATGTGGAACAATGTGGCGGCGGCCTTCCCCGAACGGCGGGTGGTGAACCGGGGTTTTGGCGGCTCCCAGATGCACGAGTTGCTCGCCTTGACGGACCGGCTGGTCTGGCCGTACGCGCCGAAGGAAATTCTGGTTTACGAAGGAGACAACGACCTGGCTTCCCAGAAGGAGCCGGCGCAGATCGAGGAGGAGTTTCGCGCGTTCGCCGGGCTGGTGCATCGCCGTTTGCCGACGGCCACGATTTATTTTGTCGCCATCAAGCCCAGCCCCTCGCGGGTGCAGTTGCTGGAGCAGGCCCGGGAGACCAATGACCGCATCGCTGCCTACTGTGCGACCCGGTCGTGGTTGAAGTTTATCGATGTGTTCACCCCCATGCTACAAGCGGATGGCCAGCCGCGCCCGGAGTTGTTCATTACGGACCGGCTGCACCTCAACGACGCCGGCTACGCATTGTGGACGGAGGTGATCCGTCGGGAACTGGGGTTGGATTGAAGGCGCGGGCTTCCGGGGCCGCCCCGCTCAATCACCGTAGAGGTCACTCAAACGGCTGGATTCGCGGAAGTGGAACATTGCGCGTTTGAAGTTGCGTTCCTGCAGATAAAGTTCACCCAGCCGCGAGTGCAGCGCCGCATCCTGCGGATTGCGGGAAACCAGCGCCTGGACTTCCGCAAGGTTGGCTTGCGGCCCCAAGAAACGGGAGGCCTGCACGGAACTTTCCTTCAGCACAAAATTGCACATCAGTGCGATGCCGGCCGCCATCGCGAGAAAGACCGGAAGATTGGTGTGGTTGCGCAGGATGCTCCGCGGCTGCTGGCTGCCGCCGAACAGCCTCGCCGCCAGTCGGCCGAGCATGCTTTCCGCCAGCTCTTTCCCGTTGGTTGTTTGTACAGTGTTCATGTCGTTTACGGATTGCTTTGGTTCCACGACCGAACGGCTTGGGGTCGTTGTCAGGTGTCCTGAGATACGACTTGGGTTGCACGCCTGCGCCCCACGTCCAGCAGACCGGAAGCCACGTTGAGGACAATTTTGCATTACCGGCGGCAGGCGATTGCGAAGTGGCGATGGCAACGGGACTTCGGTTTGCGTCGCGACTTGAATCTTGTTTCCAGCCCGGCCGATCACGCGCACGAGGGATACCAAGTGTGCCGCCCGGTTGCCTTGGTGCTCACTCTGGCCAGTTCGATTTTAGACATGGCCCCGGATGCGCCGGCGGTCGCCGGGGCGGCGCTTCTGGCATCAATCGGTTCGGGGAAGGAAAACGCCCGCCGTGATGGAAACCACGGCGGGCGTTGGAGGAACGCCGAACTAAAAGAAGCTGCTCAGGCGGCGGGCTGCAGCGCTCCGCCAACTCCGGCGGCCACGAGCTTTTCGAGGTCGAGCAGCGTCCTCACGCCACCCTTCACGCGGACCATCGCCAGGATGAAATCGGTTTGCACGCTGCCACCGAACGTGGGTGGTGCTTCCAAAGCCGCGGCCGCAATCGGGACGACTTCCTCGACGGCATCGACAATCAGCCCGAGCAATGCCGGCACCCGACCGGACTGCGGCAATTGCGCGACGATGATGCAGGTGCGGTCGGTGATGACCGCTTCCGCAAGTTCGAGACGGAGGCCCAAATCCATGACTGGCGTGACTTTCCCGCGCAGATTGATCACGCCCTTCACGTGCGCCGGCATGCGGGGCACCGGCGTGATGTCGGTCATGCGGATGATCTCCCGCACTTGGAGCACCGGGATGCCGTAAGTCTCGCGCCCGAGTTTAAACGTCAGATAGCGACCCGCGTTGGCGGCCGGCCCGGGAGCGATCACTTCAGACATTGCCGGCCTCATAAATCCTGCAAGGGCATCGGCATAATCACTGGTGAGTTTAGCGAAAATTGCCGGCCCCGCTCTGCTCAACGCCGCGTGTTCTCCCACTGAACCAGGTTGCCTGCCTGGTCGAAGGTCAGTCGCAGGACTTTCTCGATCGGCCCGCCGCCGGTGCTCGTGCCGACCCCGACTCCAACTCCGCCGCCGTACGAACCCACGCCGAAGCCCACCCGTGGCGAGCTCGTCCGGCCGGTCACCCAGTCGGCGACCTTCCGGCCTTCGCTGATCGTCGTCATGCGATCCGGTGGCCCCAGTTCGATCACGGCTTGATCGTAGGTGTAACTGCCCACGCGGCTGTTCCAGTCCACCTTGGGTTTGGAGGCGCAGGCCGGCGCGAGCACGAGTGCCGGGAGAATCAATGCAAGCAGGAGTCCGCGATACGAAAGCAGTTTGTTCATGGCGGGCAAAGTAATCGCAAGGTGAGGGTTTGCCAACTGTGGGCCGTCCGCCTACGCTCGCCCCATGAAACACCTCCTGCCGCTCGCCGCCCTGGCTTGCACGACGCTGGTTGCGTCTGCCCAAACGTCTGCTCCCATTCCGCTCTGGCCTGCGGGCGCGCCCGGCGCTCTTGGCGAGTCGCCCAACGATGTTCCGACCTTGACGCCCTACCTGGTCGAGGGGGCAAACCGGCCGGCCATCGTCGTCTGTCCCGGCGGCGGTTACGGTGGTCTGGCGCAACACGAAGGCCACGACTACGCGCTTTGGTTGAATCAAAAGGGCATCTCCGCCTTCGTGCTGAAGTATCGCCTTGGCCCGGCGGGTTATCGTCACCCAATCATGCTCGGTGATGCTCAACGTGCGCTGCGCCTGGTGCGCCATCGCGCGCAGGAATGGCGGGTTGATGCCTCAAAGGTCGGCATCATGGGCAGTTCCGCCGGCGGGCACCTGGCTTCCACCGCGTTGGTGCATTACGATGCCGGTCTGACCGACGCGGCTGATCCGGTGGATCGACATAGCTCCCGGCCTGACTTTGGGATTCTGTGTTATGCGGTCATCAGCATGGGCGAGCACACGCACACCGGCTCGCGCCGGAATCTGCTTGGCGACAATCCCGATCCCGCCCTGATCGAGCTGCTCTCGAACGAGAAACACGTCACCAAGGACACGCCCCCGTGCTTTCTCTGGCACACTTGGGAGGACAAGGGCGTGAAGATCGAGAACACCCTGCAATTCGCCGCCGCCTTGGTGAAGGCGGATGTGCCCTTTGATCTGCATGTCTTCGAGAAGGGGCGTCACGGCATCGGGCTGAATGACAAACCGCCGTTCGCCAACGCCCATCCGTGGTCGCGCGATCTGGTGTATTGGTTGACGGCGCGGGGTATTTTGCCGAAGTGAATGGCCAAGGTAGGCCTGCCTTTCAAGAGCCCTTCCTTGGAGGCGCCTCACTCGCCAAGGATCCCCCGCGAACCGCCGCGCACTTGCCAACCCTCCGGTCACGCCCTAGTTTTCGTGCCCTATGGAAAACGTCGTGATCATCGGGACCGGCTGCGCCGGGCTCACCGCCGCCATCTACACCGCCCGCGCGAACCTCGCGCCGCTGGTGCTCACCGGCACCATGCCCGGCGGCCTGCTCACGACGACGAGCATCGTGGAGAATTATCCCGGCTTCCCCGACGGCGTGGATGGTTATGAACTCATGACCAAAATGCAGCAGCAGGCCGAACGCTTTGGCGCGAAGGTCAAGTTCGCCACGGTCGAGGCCGTCGATGTAAAGGCCAGCCCGATCAAGCTTACCATCGACGGCGAGCCGGTCGAGACGAGGACACTGATCATCGCCAGCGGCGCGGGCCACAAGCATCTCGGCCTCGAAAGCGAGAAGCTGCTCGACAAGAAGGGCGTCACTTATTGCGCGACGTGCGATGGCGCGTTGCCGATGTTCCGCAACCAACCGCTTGTCGTGGTTGGCGGTGGCGACTCGGCCTGCGAGGAGGCCACCTACCTCACGCGCTTCGCCTCGACGGTTTACCTGATTCATCGCCGTGACACCTTGCGCGCGTCGAAGATCATGGCGGACCGCACGCTCGCGCATCCGAAGATCAAGCCGGTCTGGGACTCCGTCGTCACCGAGGTGCTCGATGTGAAACAGGACAAGGTCACCGGTGTGCGCCTGAAGAACGTCAAGACCGGCGAGGAAACCGTGATCGATTGCGCGGGCGTATTTGTCGCCATCGGTCATGTGCCGAACACGCAGATCTTCAAAGGCCAGCTCGAGATGGACGAGAACGGCTACGTGCTTCAGAAGCGCGGCAGCGAGACCAGCGCCACCGGTGTGTTCGTGGCCGGCGACTGCTCGGATCACGTGTATCGGCAGGCCATCACCGCGGCCGGCATGGGCTGCGCCGCCGCGATCGATGCCGAACGGTATCTGGCAGGATTGAACGGCTAGCCCGCTGGGTTCAGCGCCCCGGTGCAACTGCTGCCGCTGCCGGCGGTGCAGGCGAGGCAGTGAACGCCGGTCTGAATCGCCCAGCCCTCCAGCCTCTCAGGCGTCACGTCCCAGAGGAAGAGCGGCCGGCCGTTGCGCACCTGCAGCTTCAGCATCTGGTTGAAGTCGCAGTCGAACACCTCGCCCTGCCAGCCGATGCTAAGCGTGTTCCGGCACATCAGGCCCTCGACCGTCGCGGGGTTGAAGCTGTTGGCCAGCAGTTCGAGATAACCGTCCCAATGGCCGTGTTGGCGCAGGTCCTCTGCAAAGCGCGCAATCGGCTGGTTCGTGATCGTGAAGAGCCGGTTGAACAAGACGCCGAACTCGCGGTGCAACGCTTCCTTGTAATCCGCCTCCAGTTCCGCCTGCGGGCCGGGCAGCTTCGCGCCGAGCGGATTGTAAACGAGATTCAGCGGCAGCTTCGTGCCGTACCCAACTGCGTTCAGCTTCCTCAGCGCGGCGATGCTCTTCTCGAACACACCGTCGCCGCGCTGGGCGTTTACGTTCTCCGCTGAATAACACGGCAGCGAGGCGATGACCTCGACCTCGTGCCGCGCAAGGTATTCCGGCAGCCAGCCGAACGCCGGCGTCTCGATGATGGTGAGATTGTTCCGGTCGATGACGTGGCAGCCGCACTCGCGCGCGGTTTCGACGAAGGAACGGAAGTGTTCGCTTAACTCCGGCGCGCCGCCCGTTATGTCCACCACTTGAGGCCGGTGTTCACGAATCCAGTCGCCGACCCGCCGTGCGACCGCGTCCGACATCATCTCCGTGCGCCACGGCGCGGCATCCACGTGGCAATGCGCGCAGGTCTGGTTGCATTTGCGGCCGACGTTGATCTGGAGCGTCTGCAAACGGTCGCGGCGCAAAGTGAGCCGATGCCCGGCCAGGATGTCGTCAAAGCGGTTCATGCGTATCTCAATGGGAGAACATGGGAGCGATAGTATTCCCTTGCTCCCCAGCCACCGCCAGTTGAATTGCCGTCAGGTGACGAACCTGCTCCGGAGGGGGCGGTATTAAGGCTGGGCCGCGGCCGGTGCCGGCTCGTTCTTAATCAAACCGTAGAGCAGGCCGCCGTGTTCACCGCCGGACCACGTGCCCACGTAGGATTGACCATGAAAAAGCACGCGCGCCGAATAGGTGGTGTCGCCGCCGGGAATACCCATGTTGTCCACCACCAGCACGGCCGTGTCGCCCGCCCACTTCACCTGCACGGGGATCGGCAGCACGAACGCCCGGCCGCGATATTCCATGCGGGCGCTGATGACCCAGGAGTCGCCCTGGAGTTTGGTCGCACTGACGACTTTGTACTGATCCTCGCGTTCCGGTCCGAGCACGCCGTCCTTGGTCGAACTCCAGCGGCCAGTCAGGGTGGCGTTGGTGAGGAGCGCTTTGAACCCGGCTTCGAGCTCCTCCTGGCTGGGCTTTGGCGAGACTGTGGCGGCATTCTGCGCCGCAGGAGTCGATCCAGTGGAGTCTTGTGCAGTGGCCATGCCGGCCAGTGACAGACTGAAGAGCAGGGTAAACAATGTTTTGAAGATTCTCATGCCAATGCTGGAGGGATTGCGGAGTGCGCGGGTTACAAGTGGAGGGTGGTTTCGTCATCAAGTCGATCGTTATCCCGGGCATTGACGGTTAACCCCGGAGGTTGATGCCACCTCCTGAAGCTTGCTCGTGGTCGGGCCGGGGAACACACCGTCGCATGATTCGCAAGACGCGACTTCACCCGCGCCGTCCCGCACTTCCACGCAGGCGAGGGTGTCGGCGACGCGCCGGGCCTGGCCCAGGTTGTGCGTGACAAGGACGATCGTGCGCGTGGCCTTCAACCGGAGGATCAAGGTCTCGATCACTTCGGTCGATTTCGGATCAAGCGCGCTCGTGGGCTCGTCCATCAGGATGACTTCAGGATCCACCGCGAGCGTGCGCGCGAGACAGAGCCGCTGTTGCTGGCCGACCGAAAGCCGGGTGGCGGGCTCTTGCAGGCGGTCCTTCACTTCGGCCCAGAGCGCGGCTTCACGCAGGGCGCGTTCCGCCAAGGCCGGAAGTTCCTTGCGCGGCGTCTTCCCCAGATGACGTGCGCCGAACAGGACGTTCTTGTAAATGCTGACAGGAAACACGACAGGCTGCTGAAAGAGAATTCCCACTCGCGCGCGCAACGTGTCCGCATCGACATCCGCCGTGAAGATGGACCGGCCGTGCAGCAGGATGTCACCGGTGGTGCGCAAGCCGGCGTCGAGTTCGATCAACCGGTTCAGGCAGCGCAGCAACGTGCTCTTGCCCGCGCCGGACGGACCGGTCAACCCGAACACCCGGTTGGCCGTGATGCGGAGGTTGACGTTGCGCAACAGGCAGCGGTCGCGGGCATAAACATGCAGGTCGCGGGTCTCGAGGACGGCTTCTTTGCTGGCTTCAGCCATGGTGTGCCTCCTCGTGCATGCGCAGGCGCGCGGGCAGCGCGACGAGGCTCAGGCTCATCACCAACCCCAGCAGCACCAGCGCGGCACCCCAGACCTTGGCGCTCACCGCCGGATCGAACGAATCCTGCGCGAGCACGAAGATGTGATAAGGCAACGTGAGCACCGGGCTTTCTTTGATGCCCTGCGGCAAGGTTGCCCCGGCGAAGATCGTGGCGGTGAACATGATGGGCGCGGTCTCGCCCGCGGCCCGCGCGAGGCCGAGCAACGCGCCGGTTACCAGGCCACCCGAGCATTGCGGCAGAATGACCGACCAGATGATCTGCGGCTCGCGGAGTCCCAGGCCCTTCGCCGCTTCGACATACTTGCGGGGCATCGCTTGAATCCGCTCGATCAAGGCCACCGCCACCGTGGGCAGCATCATGATTCCCAGCAGCAAACCGCCGGTCAGCCAGGACTTGCCCCAGCCGAGGAACTTTACGAACACGATCAAACCGAAGAGGCCGAACAGGATCGACGGGATGCCGTTGAGGACGGACAGGCCAAGCCAGAGTCGTTCGCGCGTACGCAGGTTGCGGAGATACACAGACTGCACCAGCGCGATGCCGGTTGCCAGCGGCAGGCTGAACAGCAGGGCCGTGAGCAACAGGATGAGGGTGCCCAGGATGTTGTAGAAGATGCCGCCCGCCGCGCCGACGAGTTGCATTTGTTCGGTGAAGAACTCCCATGAGATGGCTGAGGCGCCCCGCCAGACGATGGCGCTCACGATGAGAACAATGACGCCCACGGCCAGCGCGGCGAGGATCGTCGCCCCGAACGTGAAGGCCCGATCAAGCGCCCTGCGCATGGTGCTCCTTTCTGCGCATCCAACGCGCGCCCAGCCAGGTGATGCCCCCCACGAGCATCATCAGCATGAGTCCCAGTCCCACCATCGCCGCCCAGTGCAACGGATCGCCGTAAGCGAGGTTGATCTCCGCGCCGACGAGCTTGCTCGTCAGGGTCTGGCCCGCCTCCATCAACGGCCGGAGCGAAAGGAGATTCGCCGGCCATTGGTTGTCCTGACGCCCGATCACGAAGAACACCGCGATGCCTTCGCCCAGCGCGCGACCCAGCGCGAGCAGCAGGGCCGCGATCAGGCCGCGCCAGGCCTGCGGCAGGCTGATGGTAAACGTCGTTTCCGCGCGGGTTAGTCCCAGTCCGCGCGCGGCCCGGCGTTGCGCGGCGGGCACGCCCTTCAACGCGTCGTCGCTCAAGGTCATCACCGTGGGCAGCACCATGATCGCAAGCAGCACGCCGGCGGTGATCAGGGTGTCGCCGCTCAACGGGTCGAACGGTTCCAACGCGCGATAAACCCATTCGCGAAGAAACAGAATTCCCAACAGTCCATAAATGACCGACGGGATGCCGGCGAGCAGTTCGATCACAATCTTCACCGGCGTTCGCCAGCGCGTGGGCAGAATCTCCGCCGTGAACAATGCCGCTCCGATGCCAACCGGCGCTGCCAGCAGCAACGCGACCAACGAGACGACCACCGTCCCGTACAGCATGGACAGAATGCCAAACTCCTGCTGCCGGTAAAACCAGCGCTCGCCCGTGAAAAAGCCCGTGCCCGAATGGCTCCACAACGGAAGGCTCTGCCAGAAGAACAGCAACACCATCGACCCAAGCGCGACCCCCGCCAGTCCGGTGAACCCCCAGCTTGACGCCTGGGTCCAGCTCCAAGCGGCGGGGATTGCGTGGCGGTTTGTGCCGGAGCCGGTCATTCGAAGTGGGGCCTCGATTACCAGGGCTTCAACTGGTCGAGCGACAGGTAACCGTGTTTGCGGACCAGCCCCTGACCGCGCTCACCGAGGATAAAGTTGATGAACACTTTCGCTTCGTTCGCCGGCGGGCCGTTCGTGAGCAGGAACAGCGGCCGGCTCATGGGATACCGGTGGCTTGCGATGTTCTCCGCCGTTGGTGCAATTGGCTGACCTTCCCCGTTCTTCAAGGCGAGTGCGAAGACGGTCTGGCCGTCCGCCCACGACGCCGAAAGCTGCGACAACGCGCCGCGCGTCGAGGCGACCTTGTTGCGGGCCTCCTCGTTCCCGCCCACCTCGAGCAAGCTCACCGGCGGTGCTTTTTTTGAATCACCGTAAGCCCAGTGTGCGAACACCTCCCATGTGCCGCGCCCCGGCTCCTTGTTGAAGAACACGATGCGCCGATCCGGGCCGCCCAGCGACTGCCAGTTCGTGATGCGCCCTTCGTAAATGCCCCGGACCTGATCTTTGCTCAACGCGCGGACACCGCCCTCCCAGACATCTTTGGACACGACCATTGCCACCGCGTCCTCGCCAATGCGTGTTTCGTGAAAATCGACTTTCGGGTATTTCGTCCGCGCGGTCTCGTCGAGGTGTTTGGACGACATGCCGATCTGCACCAACCCATCGCCGAGGGCGGCGATGCCCCCGGCGCTGCCGCCCTGGGTGTCCACCTGAATGACCATGCTCTGCTCGGCTCGCAGAATCTCCGCCGCCTCCGCGACCGGCAGATTCACGGTCGTGGAACCATTGATCTTGAGTGTGGCGGCCGATGCCAGCCCCTGAACCAAAAGACAGACCACCGCGAGAACGAAGGTTCGCTTTTCGGTGAAGTTGGTGCTCACGCATGCCAATATGCGCATGTGTGCTCCTTGGTGACAAACAAAATGATGGAAATTACCCGGGTCAGTCGAAGCGAAAGGAGCAGCAGCCCAGGTCGAGCACGTTGCCGCCCTTGGCCAGGCGTTTGCGGAAGTCCCCGGTCACGCGGCACTCGACGTGTTTGCCGGCGCGCTCGGTTTCGAGGATGCCCGCTTCGCGCAGGATGCGGACATGCTTTGAAACGTTGTACTGCGTCACGTCCAGGTGTTCGGTGAGCTCGCCCACGGTCAATGGTGCGGCGAGCAACTCGCGGACAATACGCCAGCGGGTTTCATCCGCCAGCGCCTTGAGCATCGGAATGCACTCTTGATTGGCCACGCGCCGAAAGTAACGAAGCTCCGGCGTCGGGCGAGACTTTCTTGGGACCGATCAATCGAGCTGCCGCGTCAACCGGGTCTTGCTTCCCGTCAGCAACAGGCTCCGGTGCCGCCTTCCCGGCACTGGCTTGGCCCCGTTGTCTGGTTGTAATCCAATCCCTTCGTCTCACGCGCGTGACGCAGTGGGGCGCGATTATTGTCGTACGGCCGCGCTTCCTCCGGTTTCACCGAAACGCGTGGTTCGAGGAATTCGAAGTGCTCCGCATAGGGTGCCTGCCGGTAAAGTTGAAACGTCTTGTCGCACACGGCCACCCGGTCACCCCGCCGGAGCCGGTGGCCGTCGTCGTCCAGCACTTCGCGAAACGGCCCGCGATAGATGACCGCCTGGTTGAGCTCGAAACAGTCGCCTTGTTTGCCCTTGAAGGCTTCCACGGTGACGGCGTGGAACTCGATGCCCTCGACCGTCCGCCACGGTTGGGCGTCGCGCTTGAGCAGGCGGATGCCGTAGAAGCCCGCGTCCTCGAAGGCCTTCAAGAACAAGTCCTCGCGCAACGCGCCGCTGATGCACCCGCTCCAGAGCGTCGGGTCTTGTTGCATCGCGTCCGGCACGTCCTCGTCACTCACGATGTCGGAGATGACGGCCCGGCCGCCCTTGCGGAGCACCCGGAAGATTTCCTGAAAGAGCTGCCGCTTGTCCCGCGGTTCGACGAGGTTGAGCACGCAGTTCGAGACGACCACATCCACGGATTCCGTCGCGACGAGCGGATGTTTGACCCGAAGGTCGACCGCGAGTTCCTGAGCGCGGAGGAAGGTGTTCGCGCTGGTGATGGGGTTCCGCTGCAATTCGGCGTCGAGAACCTCCAGGTCGAGGCCGAGATCCTGGATGCGGCCCTTGCGGAACTCGACGTTCGCGTAACCGAGCCGTTCGGCGACCACGGGCGTGTTGCGGCGGGCGACCTCCAGCATGTCATCCGTCATGTCGATGCCGATCACGCGGCCGGTGGCACCGACGACCTGGGCGGCGATGAAACAGATTTTCCCCGTGCCGCTGCCCAGGTCGAGCACGGTTTCGCCGGGCTTCAGGTATTGCGACGGATCGCCGCAGCCATAGTCCTTCTCGATCACTTCCTGCGGGATGACCTTGAGCAGGTCACGATTGTATTCGACCGGGCAACACAGCGCGGCTTCGGGCGCTTTGGCGGCGGCGGCGTAACGCAGCGAAACCGAACGTTCGCTGAACTGGGACGGAAGTGGCTTGGTGGCGGGCATTTGATTTTGAAATCAGAGCTGGTTCGACGGCGCTTATTCCCGGGCGATGCGCGGCGGGAATTGGCGCGACTTGCCGTGTCGGATACCTCGTTTTAGCGGGCAAGGCCAGCCTTCGCTTCAACCGTCACGGGCGGACGCAAGGGTTGCCGCGTGCGATTCAGTTGCCAGAACATGCGCAGGATGCCGACGCCCGCCCGGACGGTCCCGAGCAGGTTGCCCGAAATCTTGGATGTGCCGGCGGTGCGGGGATAATAGGCGACGGGAATCTCGACAATGCGCATCCTCTGCTCGATGGCGCGCACCTGCATCTCCACATTCCGGCCGAAGCCGCGGTCCTGCAGATTCAACCGTTCCAGCGCATCCCGGCGAATCCAACGGAGCGAACCCATGTCGCGAAACGTCCGGCCCCAGCCCAGACGGATCAGTGCACAACAAAGCCAGTTGCCAAAGGATTGCGCGGCCGTGAGGTGGTCCCGCGACGCATACCGGCTGACGCGGTCCCCGGCGATCAGGTCGGCTCCGTTGTCGACATGGCGTCGCCACAGCCGGAGCTCCTCGGCGTCGAGCCGGTCGCTGCCGTCGGCGGAGCAAATCAAGACCCAGGCACACGTCGGCGGGAGTTGTTGGATGCCCTGCCAGGCCGCCGCGCCGTAGCCACGCCGGGATTCGTGCAGCACGGTCGC
>CAYXDZ010000045.1:0-1634 GCA_964463815.1 uncultured Verrucomicrobiota bacterium
TCCACTCCATGACGTCATGGATGTCCTTCGGATCCTTCTTGCTGACATCATCGGCAGCGGTGAGGGAGGCCATTGAACCGGTGATCAACAGGGCTCCGGCAACGGCGGTGAGAATGGTTTTGAGATGCTTCATAATTGGGTCAGTGCGACGGGAGAATAGAATTCCGATCAGGGGCGTCAAGTGCCCGGATGCCTGGTGCGGCATGGCGCGCCTGCTCACGGTGTCCTCCCGGCGCAGCGGGTATGGCGGAGCTCCGGTCTTTGACCCGGCGCGTCGTTGAGCGATTCCCCAATCGTGCCAGGTCGGAGACCGGCGTTCCGGGGACGGGGGGGACGGTGTCACGATGCACCCCGTTTGGCGTTTAGGCCGCCTTCGGCCGGGCGGTCGTCACGGGAGCATTCGGCGTCGGTGTGCCGCCGCTTGGGCCGCCCTGGCCGCTCCGCCAGTGACGATCCGGGATCGCGCCGAGCAGCATGGCCAGCACTTGGGTGGCATTGAAGATCATGAGCCATCGGAAAGCCGCGTCCATGAAGCCGTAACTGTGCAAGCCGACGCCCAGCATGTTCGTGCCGAACCAGGAAAACGCGGTGATGACGTTGCCAAAGATGGCGAGCACCATGATGCCCTTGTCGCGCACCAGGCCGCCCCAGCGGGCGTGCAGGATGATGGCGCACCAGAGCACGATCAGCAGCGCGCCGTTTTCCTTGGGGTCCCAGCCCCAGAACCGGCCCCATGATTGATCCGCCCAGATGCCGCCGAGCACGGTGCCGACAAAGCTGAACAACGTGGCGAAGCAGATGATGCCGTACACAATCTTGCCGATGGCCTTGCCCACCGTCACGCCCGCGCCGGAGCTGCCGACCTTCTCGTTCAACTTGGGTGTGAACACCCCCAGCACCAGATAAACGATGCCGAGGAATCCCGCGAGGAACATGGCCGAGTAGCCCAATGTGATGACCACCACGTGGGTCGCCAGCCAGAAGTTGGTGTCCAGGACCGCCTGCAACATTTCCATGGTGTCGCCGTCCAGGGAGAGGTTGTGCGCAATGATCAGCGTGATGACGCCGATCAACGAGGCGACGAAACTGCCCAGCCCGTTTTTCCAGAAGCGCTCGACGATCACGCCCAGTACCACCGTGCCCCAGCCGATGAAGATGGCCGAGGAATAGAGATTGGTGACGGGTGGACGGCCTTCGAGGACCATCCGGAAGATCAAGCCGCTGGTATGGATGACCAGCGCCAGACCAATGAGCCCCGCCGCCCCGAGCCGCAACGAAGGCCAGGGGACGAACATGGAAAACGCCGCCAGTAGGAACGCGACGAGGTAGATGATGATGCTCGTCTTAAAAGGGGCGTAATTGTTGAAGAACAGCTCGCGTGAACCTTTGGCCAGCTCCGGTTCGAAATGGTCTTTCGCCAGCCAGTTGCGATAGCCCGCCAGCGCGGCGTTGAAGTCGTCCGCCTTGCCGTGGCCGTAGGCTGTCATCATGGCGGCGTAAGACTTGGCGGCGGGGTGCAGGACATCGGTGCGGGCGGTGTCGATCAGCGCGGTGCCGAGGGTCTTCCAGTTTTCCCGGTCATGATTGGCGTCCAGGGGCGGGATGATGAACGGATACGCCATCTCACCGATGAA
>CAYXDZ010000045.1:1734-14394 GCA_964463815.1 uncultured Verrucomicrobiota bacterium
TCGGGATGATCGACCGAGAAAATGAACCGCTGATCGGCCAGTTCCGGTTTGGTGGCGGTTTCCAGCAGCCATTCGATGGGCTTGAGCTTCTGGGGCCGCCGGCTGAACTGATAGAATTTACGTTCGGTGAGGGGCAGCGCGCCCTGTTGGTGAAGCTCCTGCAAATCGCCCCACTGGCCGCCGGCTCCGTTGCCTTCGAGCGGCACGGAGGTGTTGCCCCGGATCATGATCAAGGCGTTGCGGGCGACCGAATCCAGCGGCTGGACGCGGCCGTTGAGCACGACGGGCAGGGCGGCGAAGGACTGGAGGTGATACTCGCCCTTGTCCTTGCGCGGGCGGAGCGTGCTGGCTGCGTAAAGTCCGAAGATCGCGACGATTAAAATCCAGGGCAGATGTTTCCTCATGAGCTTTTCCTCCGGTTGGCAAATTTGAACAGGTGCATCGAAAACTGCACGGTCAATCCGAGGCCGATGATGATCACGGCAATGTAGGGCGTGAGCCAGGCCGGATTGCGGACGACCTGGAGGATGGTGATGTCATCCCGCCCCTTCTCGAAGCTGGCCTGGAAGTAGGTGATGCCGGCGTAGCGCAACGGCTCGTTCATCCGGATCAACACCTCGCGGTCTTCGCCCGTTTCCGGATTGATCAGGCGGACATCACTGGAAAAATTCTTGGGCCGCTCCGTGCCGATATACTTGTCATGCCGAAAATCAATCAACTGAATGGAATGCGGAACATAGAGCCGGGTGAAGCGCAGTGCGGTGTCCCAGGACTTGCCGCCGACGGTGATGGTCTGCGGTTGGTCGAGGTTCAGCGACACGAGCCAGGTGCCGGTGGGAGCGCCCTCGCCTTTGAAGGAGAGCACGGCGGATGGCACGTTGATCTCATCCATCGAGGTGGCCCGGCCGACGGGCACCAACTCCGCCTGGGCCCCGACACCCTGGGTCGCCGCCGGGGGATTAGTGGCGACCATGGGCGCGTATTGCCGGAGGCGGGAATTGATGTGGAACTCTTCGATTTTGACGGTGAACGGCAGGTTGGGGTGGGTGATCTCGCCGCCTTTTTCTAGGACGGATTGAGGAATGGCCACCACCGTGTCGTGATCCGGATTGGAGCGATCAATGAACACCACTTCGGTGTTGCGGCTCGCTTCGGAGTAGTTCTTGGACTGCCCTTCCTGCAGGCGGAGCGAAGATTCCACCTGCAACTGCTCCGTGAAGAACTGGCCGAGCAGCAGGAAGATCATTCCAAAGTGCGTCATAAAAATCCCGAGCTTGCTCCAGGCAAACTTGAAGCGCACGTAGTGTGCGGCCAGCAGGTTCACCAGCAACGCCCAGCCCAGGAGATAACCCCCGGGCAGAACGGGAATGCCGAACGAACCCCCGGTGGGCGTCCAATAGACAAACATGCTGCGGAAGAACCGGACCTGGGTGTCCCACAGCCCGTACTCCACCTGCGCGATGGTGCCGACGAAGACCAGCACCAGTGAGAACCCCAGCAGCACGACCGTGAGCCGGAGGGAGGAAATGAATTTCAGGATTTGTGCGGCCATGATGATTTCAGTATTGCGCGCTCCGGGCGAACTGCAAGAGCGCATCCTTCTCGCGGGCAACGGTGGCGAAGTCGCCCATCGACTTGTAGAACCAGCTCTGGCCCTGGCGCGGCACGATCAGGGTGAGCATTCGTTGTTCGTCGTTGGCGAGGTCCACCAAGGTGGCTTTGCCACCGGGCAGCTCCACTTCCGTCGTCACCGAGGCCAGTTCGCCCGCACTGATGGGACCAAGACCGATCTGCCCGCGCCAGCGGTTTACATTGGGGAGCAGGCCGCCGCCGTCACCGCTGAGCGAACTCACGGTAACCTTGGCCCCGCCGCCGGGAAGGTCAAAGCTGGCGAGCAACATCGAGCCGGGCGTAACCGCGGTCCAGCCCGCCGGCACCGTCCACCGAGGGACATTTCCCGAGGGTGTGGTGGCCGGGGCCGGCGTCGTTGCCAGCCCCGCGTGGGGATCATCATGCGGTTCCGAGTGCAGTTCCACCGTTTCCAGGAAACTCTTCAGATTCGTCTTTTCGGCGGCGACGAGTTCATCTGGTCCGGTGAGTTTGAAGAACCAGGTGGTTTCGGTATCCGTCATCATGGCGACCATCACCCGTTGCTTCGTTTCGCCCGGACCGATCGGCTCTTCACTGACCATGTCGAACAACTGGCCGGGCAAGCCGCCAATGGTCACTTCCTCTCGCAGTTCCGCCACGTCCGCCGTGGTGGTGGGTTGCAGATTGATCTGCTCGCGCCACATGTTGACGAACTCCAGTTCCTTCCCTGCCAGCGCTGGGAGCGGGATGACCGCCAGCTCGGCCTGCTGGCCACCGGGGCCGGTCACTTGAAACTCCGCCGCGCGCATGACGCCCGAGACGGGGCGGTCCTGCCAATTGGCGGGCAACGCATCCCAATGCACGTGCGCGGTCGGCATTCCCGGGGGACGGCTAGTGCCGGCTGGGGCTGCCTGCCGGGCGTGCGCGTGTTCGTGCGTGTGCTCCTTCGGCACCTGATAAACGCGGATGCCTTCCTCCTTGCAACCCGTGGTGGTCAGGGTGGCCAGAAGCATGGCGGACAGCGCTGCGCTGCGGATCAGGTCATTTTGTTTCATTTCGGTGAAGCACTTAGATAGCGGCAATCCGAAATGATTCAATAAAAAGCGGCCGGCCGGCAACCGCCATGCCCTTTTGGCCACCGGTTTAAGCCGGGGTAATGGGATGAATCAGCCGCAACCTCAGCCGACGTGGGCCATGGTCAGCAGGAACTCGATGTTGCTGCCGGTCTTCTTGAGCTTGTTGAGCATCAACTCCATCGCCTCGACCGGTGGCACGCCCGTGAGCGCTCGCCGGAGCACCACCACCTTGTTGTACTCGTCGGGGTGATAGAGCAACTCCTCCTTGCGGGTGCCGGACAGTTCGATGTTGATCGAGGGGAAGATGCGGCGGTCCACGAGATGCCGGTCCAGATGCACCTCCATGTTGCCGGTGCCTTTGAACTCCTCAAAGATGACCTCGTCCATGCGGCTGCCGGTATCGATCAGCGCGGTGGCGATGATCGTCAGCGAGCCGCCTTCCTCGATGTTGCGCGCCGCCCCGAAGAAGCGCTTGGGCTTGTGTAGCGCGTTGGCATCGACACCGCCGGAAAGAATCTTGCCGGAGTGCGGCTGCACGGTGTTGTAGGCACGGGCCAGGCGGGTGATGGAATCCAACAGGATGACGACATCTTTCTTGTGCTCGATCATGCGGCGCGCTTTTTCGATGACCATTTCGGCGACGGCGACGTGCCGCTCCGGGGGTTCATCGAAGGTCGAGCTGATGACTTCCGCGCCCCGGCAGGTGCGCTCCATGTCGGTCACTTCCTCGGGCCGCTCATCGATCAACAGGATGAACAGGTAGCACTCGGGGTTGTTCTTCAGCATCGCGTTGGCGAGCTTCTGCATCAGCACGGTCTTGCCGGTGCGGGGCGGGGCCACGATCAACCCGCGCGTGCCCTTGCCGATCGGGCACACCAGATCCAGCACGCGGGTGCTGAGTTCCGAGGATTCCGTCTCGAGCAAAAACCGCTTGTTCGGAAACAACGGCGTGAGGTTGTCGAAATGCGTCTTGTCCTTCGCCTTGTCCGGGTCACCGCCATCGACGGCCTCGACCTTCAGCAGGGCGAAGAATTTTTCCTTCTCCTTCGGCGGCCGGATCTGCCCGGTGATCACGTTGCCGGTCTGCAAATCAAAGCGGCGGATCTGCGAGGGGGAGACGTAAATGTCCTCGGGGCAGGGGAGGTAGTTGAAGCTTTGCGAACGCAGGAAGCCGAAGCCCTCCGGCAGCACCTCGAGCACGCCTTCGGAAACCAGCACTCCGGCGGCCTCGGCGTTCTTCTGGAGAATGTGAAAAATCAGCTCGTGCTTGCGCATCGTGCCGAAGTTTTCGATGCCCTTTTCCTTGGCCATCGCATTCAGGTCCATCATGGACATCGCCTGGAGCTTGGAGATGTGGATGGTGGTTTGCACGATGTTGTCCTTGCCGGGGCGTCCGGCCTTTGGCGATTGGGTGGTCGCCTTGGAGGCGCGGCCGGCGGTCGTCTCCGGTTGCGAACTCTCGTCCGCCGCGGTGGCGGATTCAGTTTCCGCCGGTTCGGTCGCGGGCGGGACAGTCTCCTCAGCCGGGGGCAGGGCTTCGGCGGGGGCCGTTTCCACAGCCTCTTCGACGGGGCTGGCGGCGGCGACGGATTTCTTGGGGCGTCCGCCCTTTTTTGGGGGTCTCGGCATAACGATTCGCGTTCTGGTAAGTAATTTCTGATGGAAAGGCGGCCAATCCCGACACCGGGAGGAGCGGCCAGTCCGCAAGGCTGTCAGCGCAAGGCCCGGTCAGCGGAGGAAAAATCCCTCACGAAGCGGACCGGATGGGAGCTTTGGCTGAGGTCAGTAGGGCAAGGGGAATCTTGCAGTGAGCTCGCGGACACGGTTACGCACCCGCTGCGCGGCGTCAAGATTCTTAATGTCGAGGAGAACTTCGCTGATCATGTCGGCAATCGCCGCCATCTCGGCCTCTTTCATTCCCCGGGTCGTCACGGCGGGCGTGCCGAGCCGGATGCCGCTGGCCTGGAACGGCGAGCGGGTTTCGAACGGAATGGTGTTCTTGTTCGTCGTGATGCCGGCTCCGTCGAGCGCGAGCTGGCATTCCTTGCCGGTAATGCCCCGGGCGCCGACATCGACCAGCATGAGGTGGTTGTCCGTGCCGCCGCTGACCAGCCGGTAACCATTCCGGATCATCCCGGCCGCGAGGGCAGACGCGTTCGTCACGAGCTGCCGCTGATAGGCCTTGAACTCCGGCTGCAAGGCTTCCAGGAAGCACACCGCCTTGGCCGCGATGACGTGCATGAGCGGCCCGCCTTGGATGCCGGGGAACACCTGCGAATCGATCGCCTTGGCGTACTGCTCCTTGCACAGGATCAAGCCGCCGCGCGGTCCGCGCAGGGTCTTGTGCGTGGTGGTGGTCACAAAGTCCGCATGGCCGGCCGGGCTGGGGTGAATCCCCGCCGCCACCATCCCCGCGATGTGCGCAATATCCGCGAGCAGCAACGCGCCCACCTCGCGTGCGATCTGCCCCATGCGCTCAAAGTCGATGACGCGCGGATAGGCGCTCGCGCCGACGGTGATCATCTTGGGCTTGTGCTCGCGGGCCATGACGGCGAGCTGATCGTAGTCGATCCGTTCGTCCTCTTTGCGCACGCCGTAGTGAACGATCTCAAAAAACTTGCCGGAGAAGTTCGCCTTGTTGCCGTGCGTCAGGTGGCCGCCGTGGCTCAAGTCCATCGTCAGCATCTTGTCACCGGGCTGGAGCATCGCGAAATAGACCGCCATGTTCGCGCCCGAACCGGAGTGCGGCTGCACGTTCGCGTGCTCGGCTCCAAAAAGCTGCTTCGCCCGCTCGATGGCGAGCTGCTCGGCCTGGTCCACAAACTCACAACCGCCGTACCAACGCTTGCCGGGATAGCCCTCGGCGTACTTGTTCGTGAGCACCGAGCCCTGGGTTTCCATCACGGCCGGGCTGGTGAAGTTCTCACTGGCGATCAGCTCGATGTGCTCCTGCTGGCGGTTGCGCTCATGAAGCAGTACCGCGGCGATGGTCGGATCGACCTTGCGCACGTTCACCACCGACATCGTGCCGCCTTCGAGTTTGTTGACCCGGCGCTCATGCCGACCGCCATCGAAGGGTGTCGTCAGAAATTTTTCCACGATCCGCAGGGCCTTTTCCACGGGCATGTTGCCCGCGAGGCAGAGCACGTTGGCGTCGTTGTGACCGCGAACCACACCGGCGGTCGCTTCGTCCGCGACGAGCGCGGCGCGCACGCCGCTGACCTTGTTGGCCGCGATGCAAACCCCCACGCCGGTGGTGCAGATCAGAATGCCGTATTCCGCCTCGCCGTTCGCCACCCGTTGGCCGACCGGCCGCGCGTAGTCCGGGTAGTCGGTCGATTCCTTGGAGTGCGTGCCGAGGTCGTCCACCGCGACGCCCGCGGCCGTCAGTTGCTGTTTGAGTGCTTCCTTGAGGTCGTAACCGCCGTGATCGGCACCCAGCGCGAGGCGGCGGGTGCGGGTGGCGGAGTTCGCGGGGAGGGATTCGAGCGTCTTCAACATGGTGTCAATGCCGGCTTTGATCTGGTCGCGGCAGGCCAGGTAAACTTCGTAGGAACCGCCAATGGGATCACAAATGTCCCGGTCGTATTCATCGATCTGGGGGTCGAAATCACGCAGCCGGTGGACCTTGTCCGCCGCCTCCGGATGCATCATGAGCACGGCCTCCACATGGTTCCGGGTCATGCCCAGAATCAAGTCGGCCTGGGCCACCAGATCGGCCGTCAACGGCTGGCTGCGCTGGTGCCCGATGTCGATGCCCCATTCCTGCAAGGCGCGCACGGAGTGCCCGCTCGGCGGCTGGCCGTGCCCGGCCCCGACGCCGGCCGACAGCACGCGGACGTCCGTTCCGTTCAGGGCATGGCGCATCAAGCCCTCGGCCATCGGGCTGCGACAAATGTTTCCCGTGCAGATGAACAGAATGGTCTTCATCAAAGAAGCGAGACGGGAAAGTGAAGTTCGACCATGGAATCGTCAACGGCGTTTTTGCCGGGCGCGTTGCGGCGGCGCGAGTTTTGTTCGACGCCGCGCCGGCTGGTCGCCAGACTTCGCGCTTTGAAGACTTGCTGGCACTTTGCGGAATACCTTCTGGCGAAGTCCGCGCTCGGTTCCTTGGAGGTCATGCCCCCGCGCGCGGCCTTGCAACTCGCCGATTGCGCGGGCTGGCTCACTTATTTCTTTTCCCGCCGCTGCCGTACGATCAGCCGCGAAAATCTCCGCCTCTCCGGCTTGGTCCAGCATGAACGCGAAATCCGGCCGCTGGCGATCCGCTCCCTCCAATCGTTCACCCGGATGCTGGCCGAAACGACCCTGTTGCGGCACAAGATTCAGCCGGACAACTGGCGGGATTATGTCCGGGTGAACCTGAGTCCCGGGCTGGCCAGCTTGTTGAAAAATCCCCGGCAGGGCTTGATTGCCGTCAGCGCGCACCTTGGCAACTGGGAAGTCGCCGCCCGGGCCTTTTCCATGATCAAACCGGTCAGCATGATCTACCGGCCCTTGCGCAATCCCCATCTGGACCGGTACCTCACCTTGGGGCGGGCCGGCGGCCAGTTGAGTCTCATTTCCAAGTTCGACGTCGGCCCGCGTCGTCTGCTGGAAGTGCTGGCGGAAGGCGGAATTCTGGCCCTGATGATCGATCAACGCATGCCCACGAATTCCGAACGCCTGCAGGTGGACTTCTTTGGCCGCCCGGCCTGGACGACCCGCTCGGTGGCCATGATGCACCTCACCACGCGCGTGCCGATCGTGGTTGCCTGCGCCGTGCGCACGGGCACGCTCCAGTTCGAGCTGAACATCGTCGGCCCGATGACGTTTCCCCGTTCCGGCAACCGCGAAGCGGATGTGCGGATGATCACGGAAATGGTGACCGCGGAGGTGGAACGACAGATCCGGCGCTACCCCGACCAGTACATGTGGTCGCACCGCCGGTGGTGCGCCCCCCATGCCCGGTAATGATCGGAGCCAGGAACGGAAGGGCGACATTCCTGTCGCCCCGCCACGTTTTGAGCCGTACCCAGTCAGTTCAAACCCTGTGCCTCAAGCCAATGGACGCAACGGACGCGAAGGGATGCAAAGGTTTTGGCCGGAAGAAGCCATTCCCTGAAACGGGGCGGAACCTCAGAACCAGGATGCGCCATTTTGTCTTGTTCCTTTGCGGAGTTGGCGACCTTTGCGTGAGACTCCCTCCGCATGGATATGGCTGAGAGCGGCGGACCCACCGCAATTTAAGGCCGGTAATCTTCAAGCGGCGGCTGGCGGAATCCCCGCCTGGGCGCACGTTGAATCGCACATTCAACGAAAGGCCCGACCATGCTGCCCAAATACGCCATCGAATACACCGTCAGCTTCCGCAAGCAGGATTTCGTGCATCACCTCGGCACGGATGATCCCGTGGCGGCGGAGGAGTTGATCGAGGAACTGCTGGAGCGCGGCTACAAGCTCCGCGCCATCCGTCACGACGGCGTCGAGCTGCCCCGCAAGGACTCCGACCAGATGGTGAAGACCGCCGCCGGGATGCTCGCCGCGCGCCGCATCTGCGCCTCGCTCGGCATCAAACCGGAGGAGGAACATCACCGGTTCGGCTTCAGCACGTGAGCGAAAGGTTCCCATGAAGAAAATCGTCATCGCGGTCGTGGCCCTCTGTATGGCGCTGGCCTGGTGGAGCAACGTGAAAGCCGCGGCCACCCGCACGGCCGAGACCATGCGTTTCAAGCTCGACTACGCGCAGAAGGTGATGGAGGGCATCGCGCTGGAGGACTACGAACTCATCACCTTCAACGCGGCCCGGCTGAAGGCGCTGGGCCAGTCGGCCGACTGGCGGCACCGGCAGACCGCCGAGTATCAACGCCACACCGGGGAGTTCGTCCGCCACGCCGAAGCGCTGGCGCGGGCGGGGGAACGCAAGAATCTCGATGCGGCCACCATCGCCTATTTTCAACTCACGATGAGCTGCGTCCAGTGCCACCGCTACCTGCGCGGCAGCGAACAGGCCGGGCTGAATGTGGATTTCCGGGATCGGTTGCTGGCTGAGCGGCCTTGATGCAAACGGTCTCGTTCAGCATCGCAAGTCAACGACCGACTTTGCTGGATGAGTGAGCCGTACTAGGTCGTAGGGGCAGTCATTCGACCGAATGGCCCAAGCTCAGCGACGCTGCGAACGGGACGCCACGATTGCAACCGCGACGCCCCCGTTGGGCTCGCTGCAGACCAGGGTTAGGTGGCGTGGTCATGTCCAATCTCAATCTTCGTCGCTCCTGAATCGCGCAGGGCGTCCAGCAACTCTTCGAAAGCCTCTACCGATGCTGAGCCAAAATCTACCTGAAATGTCGCGGCTGAAGCATGATGCGCCGGATCAGAAAGAAAGTGAACAACCCCGTTCAAGCCCTGCTCGTCTGCTTGGCGCGTGTCGTCGCCATCGAACCATCTGTCAAACCAACCTCTAAGGTTTGACCAGTCTGTGGCTGGAGGGATTCCACTGGCGCGAACGTCACACGCATCCCACTGAAACGGGGACACTCGTATCGGCACACTGTTCCATGCGGATGCGACCGGCTCGAATGTCAGTATGGACTCCGAATCAACGCGCAACGACTCGGGCGACTGGCCTTCGGCAACCGCGAACACATCGCCTCGAAGCGGCAAGCCCAATGCGCCACCGCCGACCAACGCCCCGCGCTCGTCGCGGAATGCCGCCTCGACAATCGCACGCCTCCCCGTTCCCGTAATCTGGCCAATACAGCGTCGGAACTGCGCGAGGTATCTGGTTCGGATGTCATCGAGTAGGTCGCCGAGTGTCATAAACGCAAACGCCGCCCAACAGTTAATAACCCCGACTCAACAGAGGTTATCCCGGAACGTGGTGGTGCGGTTTGCGACCGGCTGGCATCCTTTTCCGGTTTTCATTACGGAGGGGTTACACTCGTGATTTGCGGCTGTCAAATAGAGTGTTGCATCAGCCGGCTTGCCCGGTCGCGGGGACGGAGCGGGAGGATTTGTGATGAGGGTAAGCAGTAAACAGTGAGCAGAATGCCTGGCGCGACGATGGAACCTTGCGCGGTGGGCGGGCATTGCTTACCAACGGGCCATGCACCGATCCTTCTCCAGTCGCGCGACCTGTTTGCTCGGCTTATGCGTGTCGTTATCGATTTTCCTAACGACCGCCCCGGCCGCGGACGAGGTGCGCCCCATTCCACCGCCCGGCATCGCCATTTCCGATGCGGACCGGGACGCGCTGATTCTTGAGGCCGCCCGGTTGCGCCTGGAGCTCGATCAACTCGACGTGGCGCTCCAAGGCCGTCCCGCGCAACTCGAGCTGCTGCCTGATGTGGAGATCTTCCACAAAGCCGTCGATTGGGCGCTGCGGTTCGATGAATTCTACGCGACGAACCAGGTGGCGATCGCCCGCGAGTTGCTGGCGCAGGGCCGGGAGCGCGCGGAGTGGTTGCGGCAGGGACTGGCCCCCTGGACCAAGGCGACCGGTCTGGTGGTGCGCGGTTACCGCTCGCGGATCGACGGCTCGGCGCAGCCGTACGGGCTCGTCGTGCCGGACTCCTTCGGCGCGTTGCCGACGCTGCCGCACCGGCTCGATTTCTGGTTTCACGGGCGCGCGGAAAAGCTCACCGAGCTGGACTTCATCAACCAGCGCAACCGTTCGCGCGGGGAGTTCGCCCCGCCCGGCGCGTTCGTGCTGCATCCCTACGGACGTTATTGCAACGCCAACAAGTTCGCGGGCGAGGTGGATTTGTTCGAGGCGCTGGAGCACGCGCGGAAGTTTTATCCCATCGACGAAAACCGGATCACGGTGCGGGGTTTCTCGATGGGGGGCGCGGCGTGCTGGCAGTTTGCCACGCACTTTGCCGGGCTGTGGGCGGCGGCGGCACCGGGCGCGGGCTTTGCCGAAACGCCGGAGTATTTGAACGTCTTTCGCGAAGGTCGAACCCCGCCTCCAGTCTGGGAACAACGGCTCTGGCGCTGGTACAACGCCACCGATTACGCGCTCAATTTGTTCCATTGCCCGACCGTCGCCTACAGCGGTGAAGTCGATAAACAGAAGCAGGCGGCCGACGTGATGGCCCGCGCGCTGTCCGCCGAGGGAATGAGCCTCACGCATATCATCGGCGCGGGCATGGGCCACAAATACGATGACCGCTCGAAAGCGGAGATCGACCGTCGCCTCGACGCCCTCGTGGCGCGGGGCCGCGACCCGCTGCCGCGCGAGGTGCGCTTCACCACCTTCACGCTGCGTTACCCCCGAATGCATTGGGTGGTGCTCGAAGGACTGGAAGAACACTGGGAACGCGCGATGGTCACGGCACGGATCGAGGGCAGCGCCGGTGTGTCGGTGACCACGACGAACGTCACGCATCTCCGGCTCGACATGCCGGCGGCGTGGGCGCCGTTTGATCCCACGCGACCGCCCTGGGTGGAGCTTGATGGCCAGCGGCTGGAGGGGCCACCGGTGATGTCGGATCGCTCATGGCAGGCGCGCTTCCGCAAAGCGGACGGGCGTTGGGCCGCGTACGAGCCGGCGGACGACATCGCCGCGCGCAAACGGCCCGGTTTGCAGGGACCGATTGACGACGCGTTCATGGATCGCTTCCTGTTCGTCCGCCCCACCGGGCAGCCTTTGAATGAGAAGTCCGGCGCGTGGGTGGAAGCGGAACTGGCCCGCGCGGTCGCGCAATGGCGGGGGCAGTTCCGCGGCGAACTCCAGGTGAAGGCGGACGTGGACGTGACTCCGGAGGATCTGCGCGAGAATCACTTGATCCTCTTCGGCGATCCGTCGAGCAACCGGTTGATCCAACAGATTTACGACGTGCTGCCGGTCACGTGGATGGGCGGGGAAATCGTGGCGGGCGGACGTCGCTTCGACGCGAGTCATCATCAGGTCGCAACGATCAGTCCGAATCCGCTCAGCCCGAAGCGGTACGTGGTGTTGAACAGCGGCTTCACTTTTCGCGAGGCGGACTATCTCAGCAACGCCATGCAGACGCCCAAACTCCCGGACTGGGCGGTGATCGATCTCAACGAACCCGTCAGTGCGCGGGCCCCCGGCAACGTCGTGGCCGCCGGCTTTTTCGACGAACGCTGGCGGCTGCCGGCCAATCCCTGAGTCTCACGGAGGACGGTTCTGCGTCGCGTTCGTCAGGCCGGCGTCCATCGGGAAAACATCAATCGGCAGTTCGTAGCGCTGAATCACGGATTGCAGACGCGCCAGGTGGCGGGGCGCGGTGCTGCCATCCATGATCAGGACGATGCCCGCCCGGCGACCGGTCTGTGCCGCGTAATGCAGGCTCTGGCCCACGCCCTCCGCCCACTTGGCGGCGAAGTCCACCTCCAGCGCATGAGTTCGCGTGAGGATGTCGATGCGCGTACCGTCTTCGAGGACCACTTCGGTGTGACCGTCGTTCGCCGCCGCCCAGGCGCGTTGGTAATCCACCTCGTGAAAACGGCCATCGGCTCTTTCCGGTGGCGGCTCAAGATTCGGTTCGGGAAGCCAGCCCAACCGGCCGGCGAAGAAGGCGATGACCGCCAGAAGCAGCGTGGCCAGCAGCCTTGCGCCCGGAGCCTTTTTCGAAGAACGACGCGCCATGTTTGCGTTCAGGTGACCGCTTCGAAGGTCAGCCGTTCGCCCGCGCGCAGAGTCTTGAAGGGCTGCCCCAACTCGCGGCAGGCGGTCTCAAACAATTCCGGCGAGGCGGTGTTGAACTCGAACATCTCGTAATGACAGGGCACGACCAGCCGCGCCTGAATGTCCTTCGCCAGTTGCGCCGCCTCCCGGCCGTCGAGGTTGCCGGCCACGCGGCGCTCCGGTCGGTTGCCGTTGATCGGCAGCAGCGCGAGATCGAGCGGCCAGTCCCGCAGCCACGAGGTCATCATGGGATAGCGCAACGTGTCGCCGGAGTGATACACCGCAAAGCGGCCGAACGTCGCCACGTAACCGAGGAACTTGAAGCGCCCGTGCTCGTCCTGTTCGAGTTCATTGTGCGCCGAC
>CAYXDZ010000046.1:0-1778 GCA_964463815.1 uncultured Verrucomicrobiota bacterium
CGGGTCGAGAGCGCCGTGGCCCTGCCGGCCGACACCCAGGCGAGCGTGCAGGCCAATCTCACCCAGAAGTACGGCTCCAACCTGAACTTCCAGTTTTCGGTGAAGCCGGACTTGATCGGCGGCCTGCGGGTGCAGGTCGGCAGTGATGTCTATGATGGCAGCGTGAAGGCACGGCTCCAAAACTTGCAGACCAGTTTCCAGTAATCGACAAACGCCGGTTCGCCGGCCAGTGATTTTTCAACCCCAGCCATGAGCAACCTACTTCAAGAAATCGAAGCCCAGATCGCGGGCGTCAAGACCTCGGTCAACAAGCAAAACGTCGGCATCGTGCGCGAAATCGGCGACGGTGTGGCCAAGATCGAAGGGCTGACCGACGCGATGCTCAACGAGATGCTCGACTTCGGCAACGGCGTCGTCGGCCTCGCGTTGAACCTCGAAGAAACCGAGGTCGGCGCGATCATCCTCGGCCAGTACACCGGCATCAAGGAAGGTCAGGAGGTCCGGACCACCGGCAAGCTGCTGTCCGTGCCCGTGGGCAAGGGGCTGCTCGGCCGCGTCGTCAACACGCTCGGCCAGCCGGTCGATGGCAAGGGGCCGATCACGGCCAGCGCGCAATACCCGGTGGAAAAAATCGCGCCCGGCATCGTGAAGCGGAAATCCGTCAGCCAGCCCGTGCAGACCGGCATCATGGCCATCGACGCGATGATCCCGATCGGCCGCGGCCAGCGCGAGTTGATCATTGGCGACCGCTCGACCGGCAAGACGACCATCGGCATCGACACCATCATCTCGCAGGCCCGGTTGAACAAGGCGGCCGAAGCGGCCGGCGACAAGGATTACCGCCCGCTCTACTCGATTTACGTCGCCGTCGGCCAGAAGCAGTCGAACATCGCCAACGTGATTCGCGTGCTCGAAGAAGCCGGCGCGCTCGAATACACAATCGTCGTGGTGTCGGCCGCCTCTGATTCGGCCACCAACCAGTATCTTGCGCCTTTCGCCGGCGCGGCGATGGGCGAATGGTTCATGGACAACGGCATGGACGCGCTGATCATTTACGACGATCTCTCCAAGCAGGCCGTGGCCTACCGCCAGGTGTCGCTGGTGTTGAAGCGCCCCTCCGGTCGCGAGGCGTATCCCGGTGACGTGTTTTACCTGCACAGCCGTCTGCTCGAGCGCTCGGCCCGTGTCAGTGAAAAATACGGCAACGGCTCGCTGACCGCGCTGCCGATCATCGAGACGCAGGCCGGCGACGTGTCCGCTTACATTCCGACCAACGTCATTTCCATCACCGACGGCCAGATTTACCTGGAGACGGATCTGTTCTACCAGGGCGTGCGCCCCGCGATCTCGGTCGGTCTGTCCGTCTCACGCGTCGGTTCCGCCGCGCAGATCAAGGCGATGAAACAGGTCGCCGGCCGCATCAAACTGGACCTGGCGCAGTTCCGCGAACTGGCCGCGTTCGCACAATTCGGCTCCGATCTCGACGCCAAAACTCAGAAGCAGCTCGAACTCGGCAAGCGCATCGTCGAGGTCTTTAAGCAACCGCAGTACAACCCGATCGCCGTCGAAGTGCAGGCGGTCATCCTCTGGTCCGTGCAAAACGGGATCATGGACGACGTGCCGGTGGAGAAGATCAAGGACTTCCAGACCAAGCTCACCGACTACCTCACGACCCGCAAAGCCGACCTGCTCGCACGGATCGTGAAGGAGAAGACGCTCACGGACGAAATTGTCGGCCTCATCAAGTCGGTCGTCACCGAGTTCAAGCAGACTTACCG